>SLEW01000106.1 GCA_007124575.1 Bacteroidales bacterium
CTAGGTTAAATTTTCTACATCTTCTATACAAATCGTGCCAAATGAGCCTGGGCTTCCCTCTTAATATATAGTTACCGCCGGTGGCTGGTTTTCAGTTGTGGGACGTGCTGGAATCGAACCAGCGACCTCATGCCTGTCAAGCATGCGCTCTGAACCAACTGAGCTAACGCCCCTGAATGTGGGTCGCCCCTAAGGCGCTACAAAGATATATAATTTTGATTTACACAGAAGGCAAAATGACACCATTCAACACGATCCTCTTTCTGGTAATTTATGCACTTTTAAATATACATGTGTGCTTATCCCGGCAACCATAAAATACCGGAATGACTCTATATTACGTCGCCTTTACTCATCTCATAATTCAGTTTTCCCTATTTAAAATGAATATAAATTATTGAAAATCTGTCTGTTTGTATGATTTCTACTCCTGATTCAAGGAAAATATTCATATATTGTAGTCTCTGAATGCTTCAATATAACAGGATCAAATTTTGCGCTTTCATATACAAGAACGAAACCTCACAACCATGAAGAAAAAGTACATTTACATCCTCTTTATACTGGCTGCTTCTTTTATTTCGCTGATACCCTATGCCGGTCACAGGAACAGCGGCCAGGCGCCTCTCGGGCGCACCGGCGCCCCGGGAGAAAGTACCTGCGGTGCCTGCCACGGGGGAGGCGATTACACAGGCAGCATGACATTTGATCTTGGAGAGATCACCAGCGGCCAATACCAACCAGGTGAAACATATACCATCTCCTTTACCGCCGACTACGACGCACCGCGCTATGGCTTTTCTGTCACTGCACTTGATGCGGATGATCAGCCCGCAGGAGATTTTGCACTTGTCAATGAAGATAATACCTCGTACGGGGTTTCCGGAAATGACCGGCAATATGTCGGACACAAAAATGCGGATGCTACCAGCAATTGGAGTTTTGAATGGACAGCACCGGGTGATGCTTCAGGTGACGTTACTTTCTACTATGTGGTTAATGCTGCCAATGCAGATAACGGAACCGGCGGCGACATGATAGAAACTGGTTCGGTGAGCTTTTCTGCTGCCGCGGATGATGAGGACTTATACACCCTCACACTGCTTACAGAGCCTGAAAATGCCGGCACCGTTGAAGGCGGGGGCGACTATGAAGAAGGCGAAACTGTCAGCATTAGCGCTGAAGCCCACGAAGGATACGGGTTTGTCAGCTGGCTCGACGATCAGGGCGGGCATGTGAGTGATGAACCGGACTTTGAATACACCATGCCATCAGAAGATATAACGCTGGTTGCTCACTTTGTCGGGGATACCTATACACTGTCTTTTGACATCCGGGACGCAAACGACACACCCATTGAGGATGCCATCATAACCCTGGATGAGGAAACTTTTGACCCGGGAGTTTATGTGTTTGATGATCTTTCACCGGGGGATTATATGTATGCCGTAGCAAGAGAAGGCTATGAAGGTGAGGAAGGTACTGCAACCATTACGGATGTAGACAAAACCATCACCGTTACCCTGTCAGAAGAGGATACCAGCATCTCTGATCTGATGCTCTCAGAAACTGAAATATATCCCAATCCAGCAACTGCATTTCTGAATCTTGATTTTGCCGGGATGCAGGTGGTGGAAGTTACTATTGTTGATATGATGGGAAAAAGGTTTTATCACACTCGCGTGCAGGATTTCACACATGCCATAGATGTGTCGCGAATGCCCACAGGACTTTATTATCTGCAATTGAAAACAGCGGGTGAGATTCACACGAAGCCGGTGCAAATAAGCAGGTGATATTTTTTTTAACAAATAACAATTCGCGATTATGCAAAACAACATGATGATCTCCCATTTATTAAAAGCTGCTGTTGCATTGTGTGTAGCGATACTGGTAATGCTTTCTGCCTGCAGCAGCGACAGTGAAGATGAGGTTGAACCCGGCTGCGACCTGGCCAATGTGACCTATTCTGAAACCATAGTGCCAATCATGGAGACGCATTGCAACACCTGTCATTCAGGTGCCAGTCCGTCGGCTGGCATTGTTACCGCAGAGTATGAAGGGCTTCGTGAAGTGGCCCTCGACGGGCGCCTGGTTGGGTCCGTGAATCACGATCCTGAATATTCAGCCATGCCTCAGGGGCAGCCCCAACTCGATGAGTGCCCGCGCGAACAAATTGCCGCCTGGGTTGACGATGGCGCTCAGGACAACTAATCAGTAGGTGGTCTCCAGTATAAACCCCTGAACTGAGCTATGCCAAATTCATTGATGAACAAGGGGGGTTGATAAGTGTGGGCCGGAAGATGGAAGATGGAAGCCGGAAGCCGGAAGCTCTAACCTCTACCATCTGACCTTTACCATCCATTCTTTGTCTGGCCGAAGCTGAAAAACTACAGAATGCTGAAGAAACATACAAAAAAGCAAAGACATACCTATGAAAACCTGGAAAATAGTTTTACTGGCCGTTGTTGTATTGGGCATAATAGCCGCCTTGCTTGTCTATTTCCTGGTGTATAACAAGCCTCATCCGGATTATGCAACCATGGACCCCGACATGGAACTGCCCGCAGAACAGCTCTATCGTGATTTCGTAAACGATGAGCAGCGGGCGCACGAGAGGTATAACGGGAAGGTTCTCCAGGTGCAGGGACAGCTTGCCGAAGTGGAGCAGGTGGATGATATGGTTATTCTGAGCTTTGTTTTTGAAGAAGGAATGTTTGGCGGAGAAGGCGTAAGGTGTACGATGCTGGAGTCTTATAAGGAAGAGGCATTATCTTTGGCGGCGGGCACCCATGTTACAGTCAAGGGATTCTGCACCGGATTCACAGGCAGCGATGTCATCCTCGAACATAGCTCCATCCCCTGACCATTGCCTGGTGTTGCAACAAACAGCGGGCTGTAGAGCAAATTAGTTGTACCCGGCAACTGAGTCGATGAATATGCATTATTTAAATCATTGTTGACTATGCTACGAAAAACCTTGTTAGTATTTGTTTTGGGTGTCCTGATAACACCTGTCCTCTTTGCACAAGTGTATCTTACACGTAACGGCACCATACGTTTTTTCTCGGAAGCGTCGCTGGAGAATATCGAAGCCACTAACCGGCAGGTAAGCAGCGCTCTGAATATAGAAAACGGGGAGTTTGTCTTTCGGCTGCCCATGCGTTCTTTTGCTTTTGAGAAAGCCTTGATGCAGGAGCATTTCAATGATAACTTTGTGGAGTCGCATAAATACCCCAATGCTTCCTTCGAGGGGGAAATCCATGGTTTCAGGGAGGCGGATTTGTTATCAGGAGAAGAGATTGAAGTGATGGTAGAAGGAGAGCTAACCATTAAGGATGTGACAAAAGGCATCACCGAAAGAGGAACATTGCGCATGGAGGACGGCGATATTCTGGGCAGTGCCGTATTTGTCATTAAACCCGAGGAATACAACATCAGGATTCCCACTCGCTATGTCCGCAATATTGCCAGCGAGATAGAGGTATTTGTGGACGTTAGACTGTCAGACAAATTATAAACACATGAACATCTTTCTATCACATGTATTAGCTGGCCTGTGCTTGCTTTTGTCTGCCCCGCTGGCAGCGCAGGATCTCATGGGGATGCTGGAGCAGGATGAGGAAGAGCAGCCTGAGTATGCAGTAAACACTTTTTTCACTACCCGCGTGATCAATGGCCAATCCATAGAGAATCCTTATCCGGGGGATCTGATATTTATTATATCCCATCATTTTGGCCGTCTTAACCAGGGTGCTTATGAGTTATGGGGGCTGGATCAGGCTACCATCAGGCTTGGTTTGGAATACGGAGTCAGTGATCGTCTGGCTGTTTCGGTGGGAAGAAGCAGTTATGAAAAAACCTTCGACGGGTTCATCAAGTATAAGCTTTTACGTCAGCAGAGCGGCGTACGCAACGTACCTGTGGCACTGTCGCTGTTTTCCGGGGCATATCTCAAAAGCCTGAAGTGGCCTGAGGGCAGTGATTTTGAATTCAGACACAGGATGAGTTATGTCCAGCAGGCCATGATCGCCCGGCAATTTTCCCGCCAGGTAAGCCTACAGCTCACCCCGGCATGGGTGCATCACAACCTGGTGCCCACCACCGACGACCCTGCCGACTATTTTGTGCTTGGCATGGGAGGGAGGTGGCGTTTCAGCGACTGGGCCGGGATAAGCCTTGAGTATTTTTACCGTTTTCAGGAGCCTGAGTCCTATGACACCTACAACTCATTTGCTGTGGGGGTAGACCTTGACACCGGCGGACATGTCTTTCAGCTGCACTTTACCAACTCTCAGCCCATGTTTGAATCTGGTTTTTTATCAGATACCAGAGGCGATTTCCTGGATGGGGATATTTATTTTGGCTTTCACATAACCAGGACATTTACCTTGCGCTGACGATTTGCCATACCATATTGAACATTTTCCCTGAAAGGTGCCTTTTACTTGATAATATTCAAATCTGATATATGGACTTTGTAAAACAGTACCTGCCATGCCGCGTGATAATGCAAGTTACTTCCTTAGAAGGAAATTCCTGAAATGGCTTCTGATAGGGGCAGTGGGGAGCTTTGTGCTGGCATATCTGCTTACAGCGCCATTCTTTATTCGTCCACTTTACAAGGCGGAAGCTCTTATTTTTGTGCCGCTCACCCTTTTCTCCCAGCAGTTTGACCAGCAAGGGATAGGTTTTGCTTCGGATGCCGAAATTGACGGACACATACAGATGCTACAATCTACCCGTCTGCTCGACAGCCTTGCTGCCCGTCATTCCCTTGATGCAGTATATGACATAGACAGAAGTGCACCGGGTGGTGACCAGCGACAGTATCAGAAAATGCGATCCCGCATTGACATTGAGAAGACGCGATATAACTCGGTCTCTGTGCAGGTATCCGACACGGACCCTACCAGGGCCGCATCTATGGCAAATGATATAGCAGAGCTTGGGGATGTCATAAAAGAAGACCTGCTTTTGGAAAACCGCCTGGCAGCATACGATTTTGCCCGTAGCTTGTATGAGCAAAAGCTGGAAGAGATAGAGTTGCTTGAAGCACACCTGCCTGCCTCCGACACATTGCCCGATGCTCAGCAAATACAACGATCCTTTGGTGCCTACCGCGACCAGGTAACCTATGAGTCCAAGGTGTGGGAACTTACTGAGCGACGGAGCCGTTATGAAACCTTGCAAAAAAGCCTGGAAGTGCCATTGCCTCAAAGTTACGTGGTTTCACCGGCCGTCGAGCCACACAGTGCATCCTGGCCCCCCAGGCTGTTGCTGGCCATCGCTGCAGCAATGGTGTTTGTGGTTGTGATGTTCGCCGCCGAATTGATCCGCAAAGATGTTCAGACCAATTAGCAACACATGCAGCTACCCGGTGATCATCCTCATCATGG
This sequence comes from Bacteroidales bacterium, assembly GCA_007124575.1. Lineage (GTDB taxonomy): Bacteria > Bacteroidota > Bacteroidia > Bacteroidales > UBA7960 > PUPG01. Next base: position 5,400 of record SLEW01000106.1, read on the forward strand.
TTGCCTTTATTGGCATTTCCTGGATGGTTAGTATGCATCACTTCCTGCTGGCGGTGCCGCTGTTGTTCTTGTTTGCCCTGGCCAGCGCCTGGCTGATTATCCGGCTTGATGCGATGCCTGTATATTTCAAGGTGCTGGCATTCCTCCTGCCTTTCTCCATACCTGTTCCATTTTTTGCCGGCCATATGGTACGAATTCCTGCAGAGCCCATGCTTGGCCTGGCGGTTATCATGCTACCCTTTTTTCTTCTGAAAGAGAAGCATAACCATGCAGGCATACTGTACAAAGAATTTGCCTTTGCGATACCTCTCGTTGCCGTGTACATTGCAACAAGCTTCTTCTCCGACATGCTGCTGGTTTCTTTGAAATTCTCCTTTGTGAATATCGTGTATATCCTGGTGTTTTATGTGTTGCTGGTGCATCTGTATAAAAAACAGCCCGGGTTGTTCCGCGACATGGTGATTCTTTATGGGATGGGCTTTTTGCTGGTGTCGCTGTGGTCATTATACCAGTTTTGGCAATACGATTGGGAGCCCCTGGTCATGCGCGGTATATTTCAGCCTTTTTACAACGAC
>SLEW01000153.1 GCA_007124575.1 Bacteroidales bacterium
AGATACTCAGCCTTGCTTCCATATCTCAACCATAGGTTTGATCTTGACTACATGTTTGGTGAGATGATCGCTGAGACCAACACAGGACATGCCTACGTAGACTATGGTGATTTTGAACGTGTTGAGCGCGTTGAAACAGGCTTGCTGGGTGCTGAGCTGACTCCCGATCACGAGAATGGCCGCTTTATCATCAGCAATATCTTTGCCGGAGAGAACTGGGACGACGATCTGCGCTCACCACTCACCATGCAGGGTATCGAGGTCCGGGAAGGCGAATACCTCATCAGTATTGAAGGGAACAACATCGATACAAGCATGAACCCATATAAGTTCCTGGAAGACCGTGTAAACAAGTCCACCCGCATCGCCGTAAATGACAGACCCACTGCCGACGGTGCACGCCATTATACCATCAAGCCCATCAGCAGCGAAGTAAACCTGCGCCATTTCGAATGGGTAAGCGAGCGCCGCAGGATGGTTGAGGAAATGTCAGGCGGACGGATTGGTTACATCTATGTGCCCAATACCTCTTTTGATGGTAACGAAGAACTCTTTAAAGGAATGTACGCATATCATGACAAGGATGCTCTCATCATCGATGAACGTTTCAATGGTGGAGGCTTTATTCCGGATCGCATGATCGAGATCCTTAACCGGGAAACACTGGCCAAGTGGTATCGCGCCGGACTTGACTATCCCATGCGCACACCCGGTGTGGCACACGATGGGCCAAAAGCCATGCTTATCAACCAATTTGCCTCCTCCGGCGGGGATGCCTTCCCCTATTTCTTCCGCCAACTGGATCTGGGCACCATCATCGGCACCCGCACATGGGGGGGGCTTGTGGGCATGACAGGCAACGCCACACTTAAAGATGGCGGCTACATTGGCGTGCCCCGCTTTGGAATTTATAATGATGAAGGTGAATGGATTATCGAAGGCATTGGTATCTATCCCGACATTGAAGTGGTGGACGATCCGCATAAGGTGGCGCGCGGAGAAGATCCCAGCCTCGAAAAGGCCATAGAGATCCTGCTTGAACAGCTTGAAGAAGATCCGCCAAAAGAATGGCCGGTTCCCGAGCAACCAGACCGTTCCGGATGGATTGAAGTGGAGATTGAATAGGTAGTCGGCAAATTAAGAATGTGGGAGAGACGTTCTTAACTCAGCAGATTAAAACGGATACCCTATCCCCAGGTTAAACACGATGTTATCCCTGCGCCAGCGGCTTTTATGCAGCCTTACGGGGTGGAAAAAACTATCGGTGGCGGGATCAGCGAGTGGTATAGCAAAGTCGAAACGCAGGATAAAAAAGCTGGCATCGATACGAAGGCCTATACCAGTGCCCATGGCAATTTCTTCATAAAAAGTACTTGTGGAGAATTTGCCACCGGGCACATTTTCGTCATCACGAACCCGCCAGACATTTCCTGCATCCACAAACAAAGCACCTTTGAAGAGGCTGGTGATGTCAAAGCGATATTCTACATTGGCCTCCAGTTTTAACTCACCTGTCTGGTGAATATTATATCTCCCTTCTGTTTCTTCGTCCGGCACATAACGGCCCGGCCCGACAGATCGCGGATGAAACGCCCTGATGCTGGTTGATCCCCCTGTAACGTAATGTTTTACGTATGGCATCATGTCAGAATTGCCGTAAGGTAATCCGGCACCCAAAAACAGCCGGTAAACAAGGCGATGGCCTTCTCCCATTTGCCAGTAATACCGGAAGTCACCATCAGCTTTGGAATACTGGGCAAAGCCCTGATCAAACAAAGCATAGCTCCCATCTTCCTGCCTGGATACACTAAACACCTGATCCATAAGCAAATAGGCTATATTGCCTGACATATCCAGGTTAAGTTGCACATACCAGTCATTCCGATTGTTTGATTTTAACCGGGAGTTATAAATGTACCTTAACTGCCCACCCATGATAAACTGCTCGAACAGGCCCTGACGCAGCAAGGCACCTTCCACAAGATCCTCTTCCATATCCTCCTGCACGTCGCCTAAAACAAAAATGTTCAACACTACCGGATAGATGCGCAGCTGCGTAGCCAGGTCCCGGTTCCAGGTATAGCCATACCTTGCATGCATGGTGGTTAGCTGGAAGGCATCAGTACGGTTCAGATAGTTGGCACCTAATGAGATACTGGTTTTGGGTGACAACACCTGGGGTGACTCTTTCCATCCGGCAGGCAACACAAATCGTGGAAAGGAAAGGGTGGCATCCATACCCAGCTCTGTTGAGGAAGCAGACCGCTGCCTGCCAATCAGTATTTCATGGGCCCCGTGCAGACTTAGATCGAGCTTCTCCGCGCCCTTAAAAAGATTCCTGTTGGTGAGCGTCGTATTTAAACCCGGTCCGGCAAAATTGTTTGATTTGGTTACACCCTGCAATTCAGCTGAAATGGTGCGCCGCTCAACGGGTGTCAGCAACACACGCACATCCAGTATGTTCCTGTCCCCTTCTTCTCTTGCCCGAAAGCGGATGTTCACAAACCGAAAAGTGCCCAGACTCATCAAATGGTTCAGGCTTCTGTCATGATCCTGAACATGATAGAGGCTGTCTTTTTCAAAAAAGACCGCCCTCCTGAGCATCATGGGATCAAACAGCCCGGCGTCATCAGTGACATACATACCCTCTTCGAGGTTCAATGTATCCTGCATGGCTGTGCGATTACCTCCACCAACCATGTAATCGGCATGAATATAAATATTACCGATATGGTAGGGTTTCCGCGCAGCATCAGGAATGTCAGCTTTAATGGTGGTATACAGATCCACCCGCCTGTCGCCCACCGCCGAATCAGCCCGGAACAATATATGATCAGGATGAAAAAAGAAATACCCCTTCTCCTTTAAGGCTCTTTCAATGCGTTGCCGCTCCCGTTTCATCGTCTCCAGGCTATAGGGGTCACCCGTAACGATCAGACTGTTGGCAAGACTTTCATTGATTTCCCTGGCAAGGCTGGAATCGTCATCTGCAGGAATAAGGCTGCCCACCCGGTAAGGTTGCTTCAAAATGACCCGGTAATCCACCGATATGGTACGGGCCGTACTGTCTTGTTCCTCGTCTACTATGGCATCGAAATACCCCATGTTATACAAGCGATTATACAAGAGACGCATGTTACGATCGGTGTATGCATCATCAAAAAGGACGGGTTCTTCGCCCAGTCGATTTTTCATCCAGTGCCGAACACCTCTTCCTGTGGGCTCACCAGCATGCTGATACATCCAAAGTCTCGGCCTGGAGATCAACATCTTGCTGTTAGGCTCAGGTCTCAGCACGCGCAACAACTCACGTTCAACATTTCTGTCGTCTTTAACCTCTTTTTCAAGATGTATACGACTGCCCGTATACAAATGCTCATCTTCCGGCAAGTTGCGCAATCCGGTACACGACGACATCATCAGCAAGATGATAAAGCCAAGCCAGCAGGTACGCCGCAGAAAGGGGTGATATGTGTGCATTGAATTCAATGTCAAAAGGTTATAATGTTATAAGGTTATTGGGTTGCCGGGTCATCAGGGGTGATTACTTCGTTTTCTTCCTCTTTTCGCATGAACAGTTCCCTGAAGCTAGTAAATGTCTGACGAAAGATAAAGGATACGCCTGTTTCTATCACTTCACCTTCGAAGATCTCCTGATACTTCCTTTCGCGGAAACCTTTCAGGGTATAGCGGCCGTCGGGGTCCAGCAGGTATTCTACAGAAAAATCGCCGGCCATGTCTGCGGGGTTTATCTGCCGGCGGGTTTCATCCTCGAGTTCAAGATGGCCACCAGCGGTAATGCGTAAACGTTGATCCAGGAAGTCGCGCGACACTTCCATCTGTAGTTCGGTTCTTCCCACCATCTGGCCATTATCGATCTGTTCATAGGATTCGAGATCAAAGCTGATATCCACACCACGGATATACCTGTCAGAGAGGCGGTTTAACTGCTGAGACAGCAGGCGGCTGGCACTGCTGCGCGCCGTCGAAGTGATTCCTGGCCCTCCTGTGACAGCAGCAATGGGGTCATCCTGGATAAAATTGCCTATGATAAGCAGTGCAAAAACCTGCTTGTTGAGTTCCGACTCATTTTCGTTTAACTCATTCAGCCGGGACTGGAGTCTTCCTTCCATCGCTCCGCGGTGTTCCGCCGGCAATCCCACCTCGAAACTAATCTCCGGCGTCATCAGATCCCCTTCCATTTTGAGAAATACTTCAAAGGGATATATTTGCCGGAAAGCACCTTCCTGCTGCCCTGCATCAGGCCCCTGCGAGGCCATGAGCTCTCTTGCGGAGGTTCGCACCGTATATTTCGCCGTAATATCCACAGTGGCATCCAGTGGATCGCCTGTCCAGACAATATTGCTTCCAGGTTCAATCTGAAAATTACGCCGGATCACATCATAAAATGTCATCTGGTAGGAACCCCCGGATATCTCATAGCTTCCTGTCAGGCTTATCCTGCCCCCGGGATCCACGCCATAGGTAATAAGACCGCCCCCCTGGATCTCAAGGTAGTCACCCGCCACCTCATCAATAAGAATGCGCACATCCGTAGCAGGATCTAACTCAACATTCACGCTGATATCCAAATTTTCAAAGGCAGACTGCATCGGTTCAGTCTCCTCCGGTCTTACAGCCAACTCTGTAAATATATCTTCAAGTGGTTCAATAAACTCCACCACCCCTTCATCGCCAATGGTTTCAGGCATATGCTGCGGAGGGATGAAGGTAAAACTGGAGCCCTGGTTCAACTTCAGGCGACCTTCAATCACCGGACGCACCATATCACCTGTCATGTCAAGATCCGTATCTATGAGAAGCGTTCCGAAAAAGAGTTCGTTTGCCTCCCTGGGGATGTCCAGAAACAAGAAATTGGTGCTGGTCAGATTCAGATCAAAACCAATATCTGACATGTCATGGATGCTGATCGTGCCATCCAGCCTGGCAGGACGTTCACTTCTGTCGAGCAGGGTAAACCTGCTGAACCTGACCTGGTTATTGTCAAACAATATTGTTTCTTCAGGTATAGTATACCGCGCATTGAGAAAAACAGCGTGAAATCCTACCTGGTCAAAGTGGATCGCACCATCCATTGTAGGATTGGCAGGCTCACCGACCAGATGCAGGTTGCCTGAAATCTGCCCTTCCATGTCTGAAAGCTGTTCAAAAGTCAGGGCCTCCAAAGTGGTTAGCTCTAGATTTCCCAGCGTAAGTTCAATGTCCATAAAAGGCACATCGTCCTGTTGATAAGTGCCCTGAAGGTCAACCTGATTACCATATCCTTTTACGGAGGCCTCCAGCTCGAAAAAACCGGGATCAGGACTAATGACCAGCATTTGCACATCACCAATGGTGTCGCCGCTGAAACCAAGCTCATCGACATTGAGATCCGCAGTAAAGGTAAAGTCTGCAAACAGGTCATTCACCACAAAATAACCGTCAAGTGTGCCCTGCACCAAGGCTTCTCCTCCAATCAAATCAAACCTGCCCATATCGATCTGACGAAAAGATAACTCCAGGGGAGATACATCTGCCTCACGCTCCAAGCTGCGTATCGCAATCTCCTTCTGGTCCTGCTGAATACGTAGGTCCCGGGCAAAAAGGCTTTCTTCATAAAAACGGAGATAGTTGTCCGGATATACCTCCCACGGACTCCTGTTTACCAACATGGAAGAATCCAGGCGAAGCTCAGTATAATCCTCATGCTGTTCCAGGTTTCCCGACATGTCCAGCCACCGTTGATCCTCCATATCACTAAAAGCAAGACGAAAAGCCAACAGCTTGTCTTCCAGTGATCCTGAAGCATGAAAATCTTTGATTGTTAACACATCACTTTCAATGTTGGGTATTTCCAATGAAAAATCCATGATGTCAGCATCGGAATCGGCTTTTAGAAACATATTTCTTATGTGCCATCCTCCATATATCAGTTCAGGCAAGTTTGCCTCCATCGAAAGCAAGCGGTCAGCACTGTCGAAGCGGGTTTGAATGGTGATAGCCTCGAAAGAATCAACCTGGGGCAACAACAATTCATGAAAATAGGGTGATGGGTTAATCTTTAAGGATAATGTAAAATGCTGATCAGGCACTTCGGGATCATCTACGAGCAAATAACCCTCGTCGGGATCCCTTTCCATGCCCATATAGGTAAGTACATGATCTGCCAGGGCATAAGGGATTTCCACCGGGGAGACATTCCCCATAAACCGTCCCTCAATGAGCGGTGAATGTATCTCGGCAAGATAATAGTCATCGTTGGTGTTGGTGTTCAGATGCAGGCTGTCCAGATGGTACACATCCCTCTCTAACAGCAGGTACGTATCATGAACATAAAGCCATCCATCCGGGAAGTCCGGCTTTTTCATGGTAAAGGCACCTTCCAGGTGGGTTTGAAAAGCGATCATGTCTTCGGTCAGCTGCAATGCTTGCGCATTCAGATGATCCAGTTTCCAGTTGAAGGTCATTTCTGGCTGGGTTCCACCCGGAGAAATTATGGTGAGGGCATCCAGTACGAGGTTCTCGTCTTCATAGCCTATCCGCGTATCAAAAAGGCCTTCACTGGCTTTGGCGGTCAGTTTCAGAGAACGGTAGGTGTAATCATTATATGTTACTGAATCTATGAGGACATCCATGTCGAGCTCCATGGTCTCCGGGTCGAAGCCTTTGCCGGTTGCCGCGATGCCGGCATGCAGGTCTTTAAGTAACTCATATTGTCCGATAAACGCCAGTGGGGCCTCACCCATCAGGGATATGTCAGCCTGCCAGTCAGGGTTCTCATCCCCGCCATTCTCATATTTTAAGTCAGCATTCACCTCCACGAAGTCTGTAAAAAGATCCACATCAGCATAAAAATCATTCAGGCCCCCTTCCAGGGAGGCTATCAGGGAAAGCTCCTGTGGCAGCGTAATGCCATCCGGTAACAATTCCTCCGGCAAATAATCTCTCAGGGCCGGGGGAGCTGCTGATAGCGAAAACAGAGGCAGGTCAAGGTGCAATACATCCATATCAGGAATTCCCTTAACTCTGCCTGATGTATTTACGGAAAGATTCTGATTCAAAACCAGCTCCAGGGTATCAACATCCAGATTGCCTATTGTGCCATTGGCAGTAAGTATCAAATCAATAGGCGATGCTTCAGCATATGGAAACAGAAACTCCAGTTCCGGAACGATTGCGACAATATCTTTTCCAATCCTTCCTTTATCAATTAAAATGTCGAGCCTGTGCCCTGCTTCCAATTCTCCGGGATCCATTAAAGGAATGCTGGTAAACACCCTTGCAGAAACCTCTGATTCCCTGGTTTTAAGATGGAGGTTCTCCACGAGGTTATGGCGTCCCAGGTTGATGTCGGCACTCATCTGGTCAAGTTGCACGCCCAAACCCTCAGCAAAAGATATATGTTTAAGGTTTGTTGAGATGGTGTCAGCAGCATAGAGGGTGTTTTGCAAATCTATGTTGAGCAGGTCAAATTGTAATCCGGCCACCTGTATCCCGGGGACAGCGGCCTGAAAGCTTTTTACCTGGAAACGCATCAGCTTCAGATCCAGGCTCTCCGGCTCAAGGTCAAGGCTGTCTATGCTTGTCTGAAATACCGTTTCATCCGATTGAACATAACTGAACCCTATGTCTTGCAGGACCAGATGTTTTAGTGCAATATCGGGAGGTGTTACAGGCTCATCGGGGGGTTCAGCCGGACGGGCGGGCTCAGTGATAAGCACATCCACATGCCCTTTGCTGAATAATGTATGCCCGAGGGCATAAGCGTCTATGCCGGGATCCAGCTGCTCTACCGAGGTATGCAATGCTTCCATGGCCACCAGCAGGTCAATGCCTGAAAAATAATCAGCATAACGGAAGCGGATATTATCCAGGCGAATATTGCCCACATCAAAGGTCCATGGAGCAGCTTCGTCACTGTCAGGATGCATCTCTTCATCAGTTGACTCATAACCGCTTTGAGGCTGCGTGGCAGGATCTCCTGACATCGCATTCAGAAGAATCTGGTAATTAAAGAGGGTGTCGGGTTCTGATCGCAAAAGGTTGACCGTAGCATCACGCAAAGCAACCTCCTTTACATCCACGTGATTCCTTAACAGGCCAAACAGCCGTACATCAAGGCTTAATTCGCCCGCGTAGAGCAAGGTGTCAGCCTTGTAGTCCTCAAGATACACGCCTTTCAAACTGATGGCTTTGGGGATACGGACTCCCACGCGTTCAATGGAAATCCCGGTACCGGTCCTGGAGGCAAGTTCACGGGTCACAACATTTGCGACACGTGTCTGCACAGCAGGAAACTGTAAAGCAACAATTATTAAAAAGACAAGTAAAAGCAGGATCAAAAGCCCGCGCAAAAACCATTTTATAAACTTGCGGACAAATCGCATGGTAACAGTTCCGGTTATATCAACTAATTTTAACTACAGCCTGCAGAGTTAAATGAAGTCCTAAGATACAAAAAAAAAGCCGGAGATAACACTCCGGCTCACATTTGTTGAATCCTTTGATTAATGAGTGATCAGCATTTAAAAAACGTTTACATCCAGCTCTTATTTTATAATTGTAAGGTTACGCACGGTTAATGGTCGCCACGCATGTTCATAATGTCGCGATCAAATACATATAAACCGTGTTTTCCAAGCAGTTCAAGCTTGTCAATGATAGTCTGCACAGAATCTTCTTCCTCACGCTGTTCTTCGATAAACCACTGAATCCAGTTGTGGGTGGCAAAATCTTTTTCATCGAAGGCCAGTGCGGCAATGTCATTGATCGCACCTGAAACCATTCTCTCATGATCCATGGCAGCATCAAAAGCTTCCTTCACTCCGGGAAAGTCTTTTGGAGGTTTTTCTACCAAAGGCACTTCGGCATAACCGCCTCTTTCATTGACATACCGAATAAACTTCATCATGTGCTCACGCTCTTCCTCTGACTGCGCATAAAACCAGTCAGCAATACCAGCGAGCCCTTTATTTTCAGCCCATGATGCCATAGCCAAATAAAGATGGGATGCATATACTTCTTTTGCAACCTGTTCATTCAGGATTTGTAACATTTTGGTTGATAACATAGAGATGTGTTTTATTAGGTTATTAATATGATTTAATTTTGTTACTTATCAGATAACAAGCTGGCAGGTCATTTGTTTAATTGTTAACAAAAATACCATGGTCAATTGAAATAAAAAAATGACGAGAACGCAAATACTGTAAATCAACAAAATTCCATAACTTTAAGGTGTTTTTTGTACAATACAAAATGTAACCATATATGGAAACCAGGCAAACGATCATATGCACCTGCAATGAAATAAGCCAGGAGGAAATTGAAAAGGCAATTCGCACCAAAGGTCTGAAAACCATTGAAGAAGTGGGGGATGAAACCACTGCCGGCACCGTTTGTGGCGGTTGTGTGGATGAGATATATCTTCTTTTGGAAAAAATCAACGGGAAAGTTGCGCTCTAAGCACTACCGACTTTCCTTTTCTGATTCTAAACCACCATTAACGCCACCTGCCAAAACAAAACAATATGAGATCGATTCACCAAAAGGTACTGTGTTCATTTGCCTGCATGATTTTTTTGCTTTTTTTGAATGGATACGCCCCGGCGAATGATGGTCATCAGGCAGCCGGCCTTAACGTATTGCAGGACAGCACCGGGCTGGCCGCATTCATGGATGGCCTCATCCTTTCCACGATGGATGATCACAAGGCTGCCGGTGCCATGGTAAGCATCATCAAAGACGGAGAGCTTCTTTTTCAGCAGGGATACGGATTTGCAAACATCGCAGACAGCATAAAGGTAGATCCGGAACAGACACTGTTCAGGATAGGTTCCATATCAAAGCTTTTCACCTGGCTTGCCGTGCTACAGCAGGTTGAAGCACGTAACCTTGACCTTGACAGGGATGTAAATGATTACCTTGAGTCTTTTAAAATACCTGACACTTTCGAAGAGCCGGTGACGTTACGAAGCCTGATGTCGCATACACCGGGCTTCGAAGATATTCTCCTGAAGCTGTTCCTAAGGGAAGATGATGACATCCCCCCCCTGCGGGAGATCTTTGAAAAGCAGATGCCAAAAAGGGTTAACCCTCCGCTGGAAAGAGCTTCATACAGCAATCACGGATCGGGTCTGGCCCAATACCTTGTGGAAAAGGTGACCGGCCTGCCCTTTGAAACCTATGTTGAAAGGAATATCCTTGACCCCCTGGAGATGAACTCCACCACCTTCAGCCAGCCTTTGCCGAGGCACCTTGCACCCCGCATGGCCACCGGCTACTCTTTCCGCGACGGAGCATTCAGAGAAGAGGGTTTCGAGATCGTACCCATGACAGGTGCAGGTGGAGCGAGTACTACTGCCGCCGATATGGCGATTTTCATGGACATATTCCTGAACTACGGTCGCAGGGATACCATCAGCCTCATGGATTCTACCATTTTTGCGACCATGAAGAAACCTGTTTTAACACATGCCAAAGGTATGAACCCTGCTCTTCACGGGCTCATGGACATCAGTCCGCGTCACCTGCATGTGATCGGACATGGGGGCAACACCTTCCTTTTTCATTCGCAACTGGCACTGTTTCCTGAGCATGAAACCGGCCTTTTCATATCATTCAGTGGAAATAATGCCGGGCTGGCATACAACCAGGTCATGAAACACTTTATTGACAGGTTTTTCCCGGACACGGAGCCTGACCCCCAAACCATCCTGCTGGAGAAAGATTACCTGGAGGGCTTTGCAGGCACCTATCTGTCTAACCGCCGTTCACATTCCGACATCTTGAAGATCATCGGCCTGACAAACACCATGGAGATTCAAGTGGAAGGTGACAAATTGCTGTTCCGGGATTTCTTTGGAAACACTCACCTGACGTCTGCCTTAGACAGCACCACCTTTTGGGTCCCGGAAAAGAATACCCTGATCGGCTTTGACCGCCCACCCGGGAAGGACGCACAATACCTTTACATAAGCGATTTCCCGATAATGGCCGGAGAGCGGCCCGGGTGGAGCTATAATGCAGGCCTTCATGCCTTTATCCTGCTGCTCACCCTGGCATGCATGCTGTATATCCTTGTGATATGGCCATGGATTTACTTCGCACGAAAACGCTATGACAAAAAACCCAGAACCCGAAAGGCCCTGCCCCTGTTTTCAAAAACAGTGGCATGGTTCACAGCCTTTTTCATGCTCCTCTTTTACCTGTTAGTCTTCTTATCCGCAGGCGGGGAGGAAATCGTATTTGGCATTCCTGCGGGCATCAGGATAGGACTCTTTTTCCCGTTGGCTGCCATCCCCTTCATCCTGCTGATGATCATCAACAGCATTTATATCTGGAAACAGCACCAGTTAAAGAACCTCAGCAGGATATTCTATAATCTTTCAACCCTCGCTTTTATCCTCGCCATATGGCAGCTGATTTTTTTCAACATGCTGGGATGGCAGTTTTAAGTTTTTAAAAAAAATAACATGAACAGATTATTATACCTGCTCACTTTTTTGGCATGTCAAGCCTGCGTGCCGGCAGAAGATCCGTATGAATGGGCTGAGAAGGGCCTTGGTGACTGGCTCGATTATTATGAGCTGGATTTTGAAAGTTTTGAAAAGGCTCATCGCTTCGAAAAGCCGTATGAAGTAACATACGATTATGACGGCACAAAGGATGATTTGTATTCGGACTTCTACATCTACAATGCTGATTCAACAAAGGCTATCGACCTGGATAGCTATCACCTCCATATTGCCAAAAAGGATGACGGAACTTATTATTCAAAAGGCCGCGAGCCCGACATGGAAGTAGGTCTTATTGATTTCGCCAACAAAATAAAAAGACGCGTGCTGTTTTGCGGTACCCCCTGCATTTTTGAAGAGGCAGCTTTTGACCCTGAAGAGAACATTGTGATCGCAGGCCATGTCGAGAATGACAGCGGGTACAAACCCGTACTGTGGATCATGTCGACGAAGGAATCCTTTTTTGAGCAGCACGAATATGCGGCTGACAGACAGCTTGTTCATCTTCCCCGGGAAATACGCTATATCTCTGACATACGCCTGTCGGAAGTAACCTTTTGGCACGAGGAAGAAGAACCGTATAGAAATCTGGACGTACCCCTGTAAGGACTCATCGAAACAGACAGGAGAATAAAAGTAATTGAGGGTATTTTGGCTGTATCCGGATACGGCAGACCTCTCCGGAACCCTCAAATTTCGTAACTTTGCATCGATTTTTCCAGGTTTCATTTTGTCCGTTTCCAACCCATGTATCTAAATACTTTTTATTCCCTCTGTCTGGTTTTTCTTTTTTTTCTGTTAACCCCTGTTTTGACCTTTGCAAGCGAAGAACGCAAGTCTCTTGAGGCTGTCCGCACGGAAACACCTCCTGCTATAGATGGCATCCTGAAGGAACAGGTTTGGGAGCAGGCCCCTGTGGCTACGGATTTTCATCAGTATGAACCACATAATGACAGGCCTGCCAGCAAAGAAACTGAGGTCAGGGTATTATATGATGATGAGGCACTCTATATCGGGGCCATGATGCATGACCCGGAGCCGGATAATATCCTTCGGGAGCTGGGGTTACGTAATTCAGGACACGATTTGAACGCCGACCGGTTCTACGTGGAGATCAATCCTTTTGATGACGGGATAAACGGGTTCCGTTTCCAGGTATCAGCCTCCGGCGTTCAGACTGACGCAAACCTTTCCAGTGGAGGCCGGCATGGCGACCTGAACTGGGATGCCGTATGGGTCAGCGAAGTGACTATTACTGATGAAGGTTGGATGGTGGAGATGAAGATCCCTTATTCTGCGCTTCGTTTTCCGAGGGGTGACATGCAGGAATGGGGCATAAACTTCTGGAGGGAGATAAGAAGGACGCGCGAAGTTTCCAGCTGGAACTTTGTCAATCGCCGCGTAGGAGATGAACTGGCCTACATGGGACGCCTGGAAGGCATCAACGGTGTCACCCCTCCCCTGAGGCTTTCTTTTTATCCCTATATCTCCAATTACACCGAAAAAAATGGTTTTGACGGAGGATGGGCAAACTCGTTCAATGGCGGCATGGACGTAAAATATGGTATCAGCCCGAGCTTCACCATGGACATGACACTCATACCTGACTTCGGCCAGGTACAATCTGACGCCAAAGTGCTTAACCTCACACCCTTCGAGATCCGTTATGATGAAAACCGCCAGTTCTTTACCGAAGGCACTGAGCTGTTTCAGAAAGCCGACATCTTTTACTCACGCCGTATAGGCGACAGACCAAGAAACTATCATGATGCTGCACTGTCACTGGAAGAGGATGAACGGATTAAGGAAAATCCCCTGGAAACACAAATGATCAATGCTACCAAGATTTCGGGAAGAACCTCCGGAGGCCTGGGCCTGGGGTTTTTCAACGCTATGACAAGTGCCAGCAAAGCTATCCTGGAAGATACCATCACGGGTCAGACCAGGGAAGTAACAACACAGCCATTCACCAATTACAATTTGCTGGTCGTGGATCAAAGCCTGAGGAATAACTCCTATGTGAGCCTTATCAACACCAATGTGGCCGGATCAGAAGAAGGATACACGGCAAACGTTACGGGTTCCGAGTTTCGCCTGATGGACAGCAGCAACATGTATCGCATCAGTGGGTCAGGAGCTCTTAGCCAGCAATATATTTCTGATGATGGTAATGAATTCGGACATAAATATGATTTCCGTATAGGAAAAACAGGCGGTACGTGGCGAGCCTATTACGATCGCAGGGTTTTGAGCGACACATACGATCAGAATGACATGGGGTTTCTCAGACGCAACAACGAGATTACCGACCAGTTTACCGTAAGCCATCATATCTTTGACCCCTTCTGGCGTTTTTGGACCCTGACGAATACGTTTTCCTACAGTTACTCCAGGCTCTATGATCCCCAAAATTTTACCGGGATGCAACTGAACCATCATCTTATGATGCTTTTTGACACCCGGTTTCATATCAGCCTGCGAACCAGCTACATGCCCAGGGGTGAACGCGACTATTATGAGCCACGCATACCCGGAAGGTACTTCCGCGCAGACGAATCCTTGCAATTCAATCTGAGCTACTCCTCCGACTATCGCAAAAGAGTGTATGTGGATGGAAGTTTTAATTATGGCAGAACTCATGCAGCAGAACGTACAGATGAATTCGGTTTTATGCTCAGTCCTACTCTCAGGGTCAGTGACCGCCTGAATATGTCGTATGGTTTTGAATATTATGAGCTGACAGATGACCTGGGCTATGTATCTCATCATGAGCCAGACTCCGTTATGTTTGGCCGCCGCCAGTCGCCAACCGTAACAAATACGGTACGATCCACCTTTATTTTCAATAATCAGCTTTCGCTGGATTTCGATCTAAGACATTACTGGTCGCGTGTGGATTATGACGGTCAGTACTATCACCTCCTGGATGACGGCCACCTCGCCCCCGTCGACAAAGATCTGGAAATTGCCGACATCAACTACAATGCTTTTACCATCGACATGCTCCTTACGTGGCACTTTGCCCCGGGAAGCCAGATGACCCTGGCATGGAAGAACGTTATCGACCACAGGGAAAGTGTCATTCCACCCGGATACATGGATAATTTCAGGGAGATGATTGATCATCCACAGATCAATAGCATCTCGATAAGAATATTATACTACCTGGACTTCCAGTCTGTTAAAAACCTTAACCAAAGGATCAGAAGTGGGTAATTACTCTTACTGCTATAAAATGGCAGATCATTCACCGGATTTCCTGAAACGCAACCCGGCAAAACTGACATAACGCCCGGATTCATCTGCTTCAAAAAAAACCGTTTCCCCTTTATACATTCCAAAGCCTCCAATGATAGCTTCATGCTCTGATACCGGGATAAGGTTGAAGCTTGCAAAATCGTATTGAAAGACTTTCTGCTGATGCCTGTTTAACACGAACCGGATTTGCATCAAGCCATCCTGGAGAGAAACAATTGCTTCCTCATAAACCACTTCCTCATTATCCGGATCTATGTTGTCGACCTCATAATGTCCGATGATGGAGAATATGTCTTCCGGGATATTATAACGGCCCATAATATCTGTTCCGGCAGGGAAAATGCGGCCATTTCTGTCGATGATCAATACGTTTGTATCATCCCAGGGTATGGTTTTAAACCTTAATTCTTCGCTTATAGAGAACCACCCATCCTCGTGATAAAAAGCCTGAAAGTTCTGTCCGCTGGTATTAACAATCAAATCACCATTCATGCTTGATAATGTCATCAGCTCATTTTGAAGAAGGTATTTTCCGGTAACTTGCTTTATGGCATCTTCCGGAGGCTCTTTCTGGGGGGGCAGCTCTGCAAGTATTTCTTCAGGGAATGACTCGCCCGTTTGCTTTTGTATGGCTGCCTGTACAATCAGCCTTGCTATATCCTCCAGTGCCCCCAGAACGCCACCGGTATTGGCAAGCAATACCACTCCTATATGATGACATGGTGCTACCGCCATCACAGCATTATAATGCAACGTGCTTCCTATCTGGTAAGCATATATGCCTTTCATCGGCTCGGGGTGTTCTTCCATAACCCAGCTCCATCCTGACAAAAGCCCAATGTCGAGTGATTTGCTTGTTTTCTGGTCGGCAAACATCTGCCCGGCAAGATCCTCAGGAAGCACAGGCTCAGTCTCTCCCCTGGCGAGGATCCAACGAAGCAGCTCTGTCATATCACGGGTATTTGAATATAATCCTCCGCTTGCCTCCAGTGTGCTGGGAAATTCATGGTAAGCCTCATCAAAAAATGGCACATATGCTTTCGAGAAATTATCCTTTTGGGTGTATTCACGGCCGAAGCCACTGTTTGACATCCCGAGCGGCTCCAGTATGTGCGCATTTGCATAGGCAGGAAAGCTTTGGCCGGTGACATCTTCAACCATCTTACCCAATAGTTCATAGCCAATATTTGAATACAGGTATTTTACCTCAGGCGAAAAAGCAAGGTATTGTTCGCTGAGATGATCAAGAAGACCCGGGCGCAAATCGGACTCCGATGTCATCAACCCCTTATAGATATCGCGGGGTACACCTGCATAGTGTCCTAAGAGGTGCACGATACGTATGGAGTCCGCATCATCAAAGCGACTGCGAATTTCAAAATCTTCCAGATGCCTGGCAATGGGATCCTGCAAAGAAACAAGCCCTGCATCTACCAGCTGCATCACCGCTATAGCAGTGATCATCTTGGTAAGCGATGCCACGGGATATATCGTATACTGGCTGGCCCTGACTTGATTTTCAGCGTCAGCATGCCCCAGACCGGCAGCCCAGCTGAAACCGTCATGGTCGACAAAACCCACCGACAACCCCGTGATGTCTTCGGTTTCCATGATTAACTCAAGATAAGCCATTATACGACCTTCAAAACCAGTTTCCACCTCCTCGGCGCGATATGGATGCGCCTGACTCGTGGTGATATACCCTATAAAAAGAAGCCAAAATAAAAATCCGGATATGGGTTTCATAAAAAAGTTTAATTTGCAAAAGATCGTTCTTCCCGATAAATTCCCTGGCTTAAACACACTGATCTTAACAAAGTAAAAAGATAATTTGTTGCATACGTTAAAAATACAAAGTTTTTTACCCCTGGCAAAGCGTGGGGCAATTGGCTGATATTAATTATCTTCGTAACATATAACCTATCTGATCTTTTGAGAAATCTAATGTAATGACCGGCTTGACTAGTCAAACCGAAATTATAAACACATGGAAGATACCAGGAAAATAACTGAATTGCTCGAGCTGGAGATTGAACGCACACGCAAACGTATAGAAGAATATACAGAACTCACAAAGCCGATTGCCCCGGAAAATTCAATAGGCCGTGTATCACGCATGGATGCGATCAACAACAAGAGTGTGACGGAAGCTGCATTACGCCAGGCAGAGCAAAAACTTGAGCGCTTGCATTACATGCAGTCCAGGCTTTACGACCCTGATTTTGGGAAATGTGTACGTTGCGGAAATCCCATTCCTCCCGGAAGGCTATTGGCCATGCCGCAAAGCGCACACTGTGTGGGCTGTGCCCAATAGAAGCCGGCAGCGTTCTGGTGGGATCAGCAAACAAGAACACATAAGCTGATTGCCATTTGATAAAAAAGATTTAGTAATACCTGCAAACAGGATTTGTTACGTTCTCGCTAATTATTGTCAGACAAAAACCTCATGCATTATGTTTACTGAAAAGAATGAACATGGACATCACGATTGCATCTGTGCCCTGGATGCCATTCGAGACAGGTGCAGCATACGCACATATTTAGAAAAGGCAATCCCCGAGGATGTTATCCTGACACTGTTGAAAGCTGCCATGGCTGCCCCGTCTTCCAGGAACAAGCAACCCTGGCACTTTTATGTGGTCCGCGACAGTGAGATTCTGAAAAAAATGGGCGAACAGCTTCCCTATGCAAGAATGACAGCCCAGGCACCCCTCGCTATCGTTGTTTGCGGAGATAACACAAAGGGCAATCCCAGGGAGGAACAAAAGCTCAACTGGGCCATAGACTGCAGCGCTGCAACCCAGAATCTCCTGCTTGCGGCGCACAGCAAGGGCCTTGGTGCCGTCTGGACTGCAGCATTTCCATACACAGAAAGAATGGACGTGGTAAGCAAGCTTCTTAATCTGCCTGAAAACATCATCCCGCTGAATGTGATCCCCATGGGATATCCGGCTGAAAAGCCTATCCCTAAAAACAAGTGGGATCCCGATAAGGTTACCTGGATGTAACCTGCCGGGCATTGGCTGTTGGCCTTTAACCGCTGATAATATGCGCTTCCATAAATCAAATAAAAGAAAACCGACAGATGGGCATCCTGATAAAAAACGGGTTACTTGTTAATGCTGACAATAAAGAGAAGGCAGATATTCTGATTACGGACAGCCGCATTCAAAAGATTGACAAGCAAATTGAGGTGGCCCAGTCTGCCGCAGACCGTGTTATTGACGCCAGTGAAATGCTGGTCCTTCCCGGAGGAATAGATCCCCACGTGCATATGAGTCTGCCAACAGGTGCCGGAAATTCATCCGACGATTTCGTTAGCGGCAGCAAAGCAGCCCTGGCAGGAGGTACGACCACCCTTATTGATTTCGTGACGCCCGTTCGCGGCCAGTCCCTGGTCGCAGCACTCAACGACCGCAAAAAAGAAGCGCAGGACTGTCTGACCGACTATTGCTTTCACGTGAGCCCGGTGGAATGGCGTGCTGAAACAGCCGGGGAGATGATTGAATGCATGACACAGGGCATCACTTCTTTTAAAATCTATATGGCCTATAAAGATGCCATAGGTATTGATGATGATGTGATGTATCGTGTGATGGAGACCGTAGCCATGAAAAATGCCCTTGTTACCGTACACTGCGAGGATGGGGACGAAGTAGAGCGGTTGCGCCATGCCCTGGCAGAGGCAGGCATGCTAAATCCTGCGGCCCACCCCAAAAGCCGGCCGGCACACACCGAAAGCGACGCGGTAAAGAAAGCCATCGACATAGCTAAAAAAACAGGGTGCAAGCTTTATGTAGTCCATGTTTCGGCAGCCGGTTCAGTGGATCATATCAGGAAAGCACGGAAAGAAGGCCGTAAAGTTTGGGGTGAAGCCTGCACACAACACCTTTTGCTTGATGAAAGCTTATATGATGGTGCTTTTGAAGATGCCGCACCTTATGTGCTAAGTCCACCGCTTAGAAAAGCACAGGATCGGAAAGCCCTTATGGAGGGTCTCCGGGATGGCACATTACAGGTAGTGGCAACGGATCATTGCCCTTTTTTCATGGAACAGAAAAGGCATGGCCTGGACGACTTCCGGAAAATTGCCAATGGTGCCGGGGGCGTGGAACACAGGCTGACGCTCCTGCATACATACGGTGTGCTATCACAAAAGTTTAACATGCAGCATTTCGTGAGCCTTTGTTCCACAAATCCTGCAAAGATTTTCGGGTTATACCCAAGTAAAGGAATCATTGCAGCAGGCAGCGATGCCGACCTGGTCATCTGGGATCCGGGTGCAAAAAATGTGATCTCAGCTAAAACCCATCACCAAAACAGCGACATCAACATATACGAGGGAATAGAAACCACCGGCCAGCCCCATGTCGTCATTAAAGGCGGACAGGTTGCCTTTGAAGACGGCGCACTGCAGGAAATCCCCCCGGGACAATTTCTCAAACGACTTTGAGCCCTGAGCGTTTTGCCAACAG
>SLEW01000245.1 GCA_007124575.1 Bacteroidales bacterium
CATGCCAGCATACTTGTTCACCAGGTTAAAAATTTTTTGGATGCCCTTGACCACGAGCACCATGCCAATAATTTCCTGCTGATCATCGTAGATGGGATATGCGCTAAGGTCATACCGGTCCTGTTTCCCCGGAATGCTGATCTCCGCATCAAGAAAGCTTCCCCCTTTCATAAACCGGCCATATATATCCCTCCAAATCGGTAGCAGTCCGTCGATAGGGGAGTTGATAACTTTTTCTCTTTCGAGGTTGAGCAGGGAGCATGCCCAGGGGTTGATGGTCTTGATGGTGCCATCCAGGTCGATGGTAATAATTCCTGACGACACCGAACTTAGCACCGACTGCAGGTAGTAAAATGTTTCATTGAGCTCTTCACGGGCCTTTTCAGCATGAAGCTGATTTTCAATGGCCCTCACTGCGGCAACTACCAGTCCAAGCGTATGGGGGTGCAGCAGTTCACTGGCGCCCGTAAGGTCAAGAGAGCCTATAATTTCTCCCTGTGTATTTCGGATGGGCGCTGCACTGCATGTCCAGCGGTGATAAGATGTGATGAAATGCTCCTCTGCTGTAACCTGCAAGGGTTTGCCCTCATACAAGGATGTACCCATTGCATTCGTGCCAATACTCTCTTCCGACATGCTGGCACCAATAACCATATTTAGCTCTTCCGATAAGTCAATGGCCTCAGGGTCTCCCTTTGATCTCAAAATATAGCCTTCCTGGTCTGTAAGCAGAATAAAGAAACCGGAGTTAGCCACGGCCTCATAAAGGATGTCCATAAAAGGCGCTGCGATGTCAAGCAGGCGGGCATTTTCAGCCAGCTTATCCTTTAAGGCCTTTCCTGCCAATACTTTGGAGGGGAAAACTCTTTCGACTTCCACACCCAGCCTGAGGCTACGCTCATGTGACCTTGAAATAACCTGCTTTTGATGTGTTTTTATGTTCATGAGTTTATTTTTGCGTTTTTATCTGCTTTGCAGCGTTTTATAGCATTATTGTTTTATCCGTCCGGAAAACAGCCTCTTTTCACTTTCCACTTTTCCCTTTCCACTTTTCACTTTTCCCTTTTCCCTTTTCACTTTTCCCTTTTCCCTTTTCACTTTCCTCTTTCCTCTTTCCTCAGCTATCCATAAACCTGACAGCCGCGGCCTTAAAACTCAGCCACACCTCTTTACCTGGCTGAAGTTTCATTTTTTCCTGCGACTGCCGGCTCACGGCCACCACGAAAGGCACGCCGGTATCGACGACGAGCTCCATGCCTGAGCCTGACAGGTAAGCTTCCCTGATCACTCCCTGCAGTTGATTTATAGCCGACGATTCAACAGGGTTTTCCGACACGATGATATCTTCCTGGGGTACCATCACATAACCATGCTTATGTCCATCGCGGCCAATATAATAAATGGAAACCATGTCATTCACATATGCAGCATGAAGGCCCTGATCTGCAGAGTACTCCTCCACACGGCAGGGAAAAAGGTTTTTGATACCACTGAAGCGTGCTACAAACTCGTTACGCGGGTGCCGGAATACCTCTTCGGGATTGCCGTGCTGTATGAGCCGTCCGTTTTCCACTACGGCTACCATGTTTGCCAGGGTAGCCGCTTCCATAAAATCGTGCGTGACGTGTATGATGGTTTTTCCACTTCGGTGGATATTGCGAAGAACGCTTCTTAGTTCACCCTTGAGCTTTACATCCAGGTTTGATAAAGGCTCATCGAGCAGCAGCACTTGCGGGTCAGCTGCCAATGTGCGGGCCAATGCCACCCGTTGGGCTTCGCCGCCGGAAAGGGTTCCCGGAAAGCGATCCAGCAAATGTGTCACTTCCACCAGCCGTGCCAGCTCGTCTACTCTTGCATGCAGCTCATTGCCAGTAAAGGCTCTGCGTCGCATAGGGTAGGCAATATTTTTATATGCAGTAAGATGCGGGAAGAGCGACAGGTCCTGATAGACCAGGCCAATGCCCCTGCCCTGCACTTTGTCCCTGGTGATGTCTTTCCCGTTCAACAGGATGCGTCCTTGTGCCGGCTTCACCAGCCCGGCCAAAGCTTCCAGCAACACCGTTTTGCCGGCCCCCGACACGCCCAGCAGGGCCAGGTAGTCACCCTGCCTGACATCCAGACTGATATCTTCCAGCGCAAAGGAGCGGAACCTGACGCTCAGATTTTGCATTTGCAAAACAGGATGTTCGATAGGGGTACTGGAATTCATGTGGTTATAATTTTATGTTTCGGTATGACAGGTCAAGCCCTGTCATTGGGTTTCTCTGTTATTCAGCACCTTACAGCCTTCTGCCCTCTTCCATCCGGCTCCCGGCTTCCAGCTTTCTACCTTCTACCCTACAACCTCTTCCTTCCATCTCTATTCCTTCTACTCTTCCGAATGCCTCGACGCCACCTGCTTTCCTGCCAGCAGTCGCATCAGCACAAAAACGATCAGGCACACAATCACAAAGACAGCTGCCACGGGCCGCGCATAAGCCAGACCGAAAGAAGCAAAGCGTTCCCATATGAGTACCGGAGTGACCATGGGGTGGTATGCAATGATCACTACGGCTCCGAACTCGCTGAGTCCCCGTGCCCACATCATAGTGAGGCCAGTAAGCACGTGCCTGCGAGCCAGGGGAAGTGAGATGGTAAAAAAGACCCTCCACGGGGAAGCACCCAGGTTCAAGGCAGCCTTCTCGAGCTTTTCGGGCACCGCTTCAAAGCCATCCCGGGCAGCGTTTATCAGGAAGGGAATGCTGACAAAGGCCATAGCCACCACAATGCCGGCCATCCCACCTACAAAAGGAATGCCTGCAGCCTCTCCTGCCTGCCCCACCCAGGTACCGCGGCTAATTACCCCTAAAAGGGCAATGCCAGCAGCTGAATGGGGAATTACCACGGGGAGGTCTACAAGCCCATTTACCAATCCCTTTCCCGGAAACTGTTTCCTGGCCAGCACATAGGCCAAAGGGATTGCTGCCATGCCAAAGATAATCACACCCATCAGCGAGCTTAAAAGCGTAAGCCGCATACTTCTGAGGACCTCCTCATCAGCCAGTGTCTCTGCATACTGAGCGCCGGTTGTCTGCAAAAACATTCCGGCAAGCGGCGCTACAATAAAAAGCAGTATCAATCCACTGAGAAATAAAAAAAGAAGACTTGTTTTCCAGTTATGCAGCATATCAGCCTGTTTTAGTTTATCGCGCTAAGCTCCCGGAATACGAAATATATCTATTGTCAAAGCCACGACCTCTTAAACCCAATAAACAAAACCTAATTTATATTAAGTCTGAATATATTCTTAACAGTTTAGCTGTTCTTTTTTTGAACATCGTTCACTTTTCGAACACAAACATAGGATGTTTTTGTCAAGTTTCCAAACAAAAAATTTTATGCCAGCGAAGGATTATTTGCCCTAAGCAATATTACATACTTATTATCAAGATGTTATTCGTTTTGGCAAACCTCTTGCTGTTAATTAAAAAACAGCCACGTAGATTTTAATATTTTATTATTCACAAAAAACGAATAACATGAACGGATACGCAGGAAAAATTTTACGGATTAATCTTAGTGATCACACCTACAAGACGGAAAACCTCGATCACGAGAAGGCCCTTAAGTACATTGGGGGCCGTGGACTTGGGTCCAGGATCATGGCCGAAGAGGTACCTCCCACCGTGGATGCCTTTGACCCTAAAAACAAGGTCATCATCGCCACCGGGCCACTTACCGGCACACCTGCCCCGGCAGGCGGGCGCTACATGGTGGTTACCAAATCTCCTCTGACAGGCACCATCGCATCCTCAAACTCAGGTGGCTACTGGGGGTCAGAACTAAAGTTTGCAGGCT
Source organism: Bacteroidales bacterium (assembly GCA_007124575.1). Taxonomy (GTDB): domain Bacteria; phylum Bacteroidota; class Bacteroidia; order Bacteroidales; family UBA7960; genus PUPG01. Next base: position 3,838 of record SLEW01000245.1, read on the forward strand.
ACGATCTGCTTATTCTGGAAGGCAAATCACCCAAACCGGTTAACATCTTTATTGAAGATGACAAAATAGCGTTTAAAGATGCCGGCCATGTGTGGGGCAAGATAGTCAGTGAAACCACCAGCATCCTTGCTGAAGAGGCTCCCGACAAGGCAAAGATCCTTTGCATTGGTCCCGCCGGAGAGAACCTTTCGAAGATCTCGGCGGTGATGAACGACATCAACAGGGCTGCCGGTCGCTCGGGTGTTGGTGCCGTGGTAGGATCCAAAAACCTGAAAGCCATCGTGGTAAAAGGCTCATCCAGGCCTAAAATTGCCGACAGCGAAAAGCTGAAGGAAGTGGTAAAAGAGTCACGTGGCAAGATCAAAGACAACGGCGTTACCGGACAGGGTCTTCCCACCTATGGTACAGCCGTACTTGTAAACATCATTAACGAGGGCGGTGTTTTCCCCACCAACAACTTCCAGACCACCTATTTCGACAAGGCAGAAAATATCAGCGGTGAGCACCTGGCAGAAAATTTCCTGGTAAAACGTGAGTCATGCTTTGCCTGCCCTATTGCCTGCGGACGTTATGCCAAGGCGGATGAGATCGAGGGTGGCGGCCCCGAATACGAGACCATCTGGGCCTTTGGTGCTGCCTGTGGCATAGACGACATGAAATCCGTTATCAAAGCCAACTACTGGTGCAACGAGATGGGGCTGGACACCATTTCCGCGGGTGTGACCATCGCCGCCGCCATGGAGCTCTATCAGCGCGGCAAGATCACCGACGAGGAAATTGATGAAGGGCTCAGCTTAAAGTGGGGTGCTGCCGACAGCCTTGTAAGCTGGGTAAAGAAGATGGGCCGCCGCGAAGGTACCATCGGCGATAAGATGGCCGAAGGCTCCTACCGCATGGCTGAACATTATGGCATGCCTGAAGTATCGATGGCAGTGAAGAAACAGGAGCTTCCCGCTTACGACCCAAGAGGTATCCGTGGCCAGGGCCTGCAGTATGCCACCTCCAACCGGGGTGGCTGCCACGTGCGTGGTTACATGATATCGCCCGAAATCCTCGGACTGCCCCAGAAACTCGACCGCTTTGCCATAGACGGAAAGGCCGAATGGGTCAAGATATTCCAGGACCTCACCGCCTATATCGACAGCGCAGGCCTGTGCCTGTTCACCTCGTTCGCCATCGACGCCGAAGGCTATGCTAAACTTACAAATGCTGTATTGGGCACGGACTTCACGCAGGAAGACCTTCTGGAGGCGGGCGACCGGATCTGGAACCTGGAACGCGACTACAACCTTAAGGCCGGCATCGACCCATCTCAGGACACCCTGCCCAGGCGCCTGCTCAATGACCCCATACCAGACGGGCCATCGAAAGGCAATGTGACACGCCTGGAAGAGATGCTTCCCAAATATTATGAGATCAGAGGCTGGACAGAAAAAGGAATTCCAAAACCGGAAACCCTTGAGAAGCTCAGTGTGTAATACTAACACCTTACTGGGCTGAAACCACAGCCCTGCCCTGCAAAGACTGTCTCCCACAACCCGTCTCGGGTGGCGGAGACAGTCTCTTCTTTCTACAAGTGTATCATATCCAAACATCAACGCTTGTCCCATGGAAATAAAAGTAAGATTATTTGCGACCCTGAGGGAAAACAGAGGGAAAGAATTAATGCTGACCTTGCCTGAAAAAGCAACTCCTGCCGATGTGATCAACGAGCTGGATATCCCCAAAGCAGATGTCGCCATACTGTTGGTAAATGGCAGGGATGGTGACTTTAACCAGGAGCTGAATGAAGGTGACGTGGTATCCATTTTCCCACCTGTGGGAGGAGGGTAATGGGTTATAAGGTTTAAGGTTTCGGGTTACAGGGTTACTGGGTTAAGGAGTTGTCAGGTTATGCTTTGCTGGCACATTGTTTTGTATCTTTGTACCCGTATGAGATATTCATAAACTTTTCGTCATTTCGTCATTTCAAACATTGATTATATAATGAACGATCGTTACATCCGCAATGAGAAAATGCTGAGCCGCGACGAGAACCTGTCGCTGCGCAGCTGCAAAGTCGCTGTGGTAGGATGCGGCGGGCTTGGCGGGCATATCATTGAAATG
>SLEW01000274.1 GCA_007124575.1 Bacteroidales bacterium
CAAGGGTTTACCCACATCCGTGGCACCCATTTCCAGGAGTTCTGCACCGGGGTAATAATCAGCCATGGCTTGGTAGGCATGAATGACCTCATCATATTCCATGCTGAGGTTTTTCTCATATCGTAATTCAACCTCCGGGGCAGGGCCATGAGAAGTACAAGCATGGATCAGCAGTAAAAGGGCAGCGGGGAGAAAAATAAACAAAGTCTTATGCATAGCAGATGGAACCAAAGGTTGATATAACGTATTAACGGTCTGCTAAAATAGTTAATTTGCCATAAATCAGGTAGGGCTGTAGTTTTTTGCTGCCGTTGTCTTTGACTTCGGATTTACCCGTGAAATTAATGGTAAACAGCAGGTACGCGCTATTTCCAGTTTCGATAAGAATTTTTTGCCAGCATGGAATTATAATATGCGGGGTCTCCTGTGACCTCCGGGCCCAGCCAGCCTGGCTTTTCGAAAGGTTCGCCCTCTTTTTCAAGCTCTATCTCTGCAATGACAAGGCCATCATTATCCCCCCGGAATTCATCAACTTCATAAATATGCTTTCCTTTTGGTACGATATAGCGTGTCTTTTCTATGATACCCGGCTCACAAATGGCCCGTAATTCCTCCGCTTCCTCAACAGGGATCTCTTTTTCCCACTCGTAACGACTGGCTCCTGATTGATTGCCGACACCTTTTATGGTAAGAAAACCTTTCTCCCCTTGTATCCTTATCCTTACATTCCGCTCCGGGTCAGAAGAAAGGTAGGCCTGGACAATCTTTGTCTGTCTGGTGGCTTCATCACGATAGCTGTGATCAGTTACCAGAAACTTGCGTTCTATTTCCTGTGCCATAGTTTATTTGGTCTGATGTTTGGTAAAGGTAAAGATATAATCACTCAAAGGCAAAACTCCCGGGCATGATACCCACGCTAAGCGTATCAATAGGGGAGGCCTGCGGAGAATAGCGATATACGATACCGGGCTGCACGTAGTCAATGGCATCGCCCAGGTAAACCTCCGAAGAAAACGGGTCCACGCCCAGGGCCCGGTATCCCCCGACATCATTTGCCGGGAAAGGGCTTTCAATAAATATTTCAGGATGTTCATCAGACACCACCGGATGACGATACACGTGTTCATTGATAAAATACAGGGTATCCTGCGTGCCGTTAATTGCCAGCGACAGGGGTTGGTCCTGCAGGTCAAAACGAAATACCTTTTCAACCGTCCTGCTGCCAGCGTCAATTTTTATCAGTCCGGGCTCTTCCTGGCCGTAAGGACTTCCGGGGAAACCACCATCTGCCAGCACCCATAGCTTCCCGTGCCGGTCGAGCACCATGGACTGGGGCTGCTTGACAACCTCTATGGTATCAACCCACTCATCCTCATCGGTATCAATAACCAAAATAGTCTTATCATAACTCCAGCAGTTGACGAATACATATTTTCCTGCCTGTACCATCTGCTCAGTGGAATGCTGGTAAAAATCCGACCCGCTGTTGCTCACATCTATATAGCCTGTGATCTCCAGGGTCTGAGGATTCACTATCGTTATGGCCTGTGCATACAAATCGCTTACATAGGCCTTTTCATCACTTACAAAGTGGATATGCCTGGGAGAGGTAAGACCGGTGATCTTTCCTTTCAGCTCAAAGGTCTCAGCATCCATCACATAGATCCTTCCACTGTTGTTTATCACGATATAGCCCAGGTTGTTCCTGATGGTCATGGAATGCCCTACATCACCCAGGGGTACCCCGTTTGAATTAAAAAACACATCATTAAAGACTTCTTTCTCTGCGGGGTCATAATAGGAAAGCGAGGCATTGCCGTACATGAAGTTGCCCTCATTTACGATAAACACCCCTTGAGGGGAAGGGGAATGACCTGGTTCAAGGGTTTGCCATAAGGCATCATCATCCATGCAAGCCTGCCATGACATCGCCACCAGCACCATCATCATAATTGTTTTATGTTTGGACAACTTGTTCAGCATGGCTTACAGCGTTTTAATGTTTTCTTATTGGTCATTGTCATCTCCTGATACCTGCTTTTACAGAAATCATGTAGTTTCTTCCCGGCATGGGCCGCAGTAATATGGTATGATAGGTTTCGTTGAAAAGGTTATAGGCCTTGAATGCTACCTCTGCGTTCCATTGGTTAAACTGCCACCGTTTTGACATGCTCAGATCATTCATGTGGTAGGGGTATAACCAGTTTCTGCTGTTTAAATCGTTGCTGGAGGTTGTATGCTGCTCACTGTGGGAATTGTATTGCCAGGTTAATGATATTCCTTTGTGTTGAAGGGTTACCATCAGGTTTCCCGAATGCACCGGGGTGAAGACAAGTTGCTTTCCGTGGGAGTCATCCCCCCAGACCAGCGGATCGCCGTAGTTCAAGGCCCGGGTAAACGTGTACGTTCCTGCCAGGCGGTAGTTTATCCTGCCGGCGTATCCGGACACACTACTGTGGGCTTCCACGCCCTGTGACAATACCCTTTTAATGTTTTGCGGCTCCCAGTATCCCTTAAAGCTGGGGGCCCAGAGGATCCAGTCGTTGATATCCGAACGGTAAAAGGTAATTTCTGAATTGACCCTTGCATCATCTATAACGAAATCGCCTTCTATCCCACCTTCCAGGCTAAAACCCTCTTCGGGCTTTAACTCCGGATTGCCGCCTGGCTGCCAGTAGAGGTCGTTCAGTGAGGGGTTTCGGTAATTCCGGGCCACATTGGCTTTGAAAACCAGGGGGATGTCGTCGGATAACAGAAAGTCCATTCCCACGAAGGGGATGATGGGAGAGAGGCTCCCATCTGTAAGATCCTGCCGCACCATGACATGCACATTCGCCCGATCGTGCACCCCGGCTTGAAGGGCCAGGAGGGAGGAAAGATCCCGGCGGCGGATGTCATACCCTGTGTTGGACACCGAATCATGGGTATCTACCATGTGGTGGTTCATATCGACACTTGCTTGCAGGGACAGGCGCGGCGAGAGTTCTCGCTGATAGCCCGCGTGCTGCATGAAGCTTTGCTGGTTACTTACAGAATGGATCGCGGGCAGGGGGTCTGATCCACTGATTTGATTGGTAAGTGAATAGTCCAGCTGTTTGGAAGCAAACCCTGATCTTATGGTCAGGTTGCCATTTTCGCCGTACCAGCGCCACCGGGCCACCGCTTTATGGTCGTCCTCTTGCTGGTTGCTGACATTGGCATTTTCTGCGCCCTCGAAGCTGATCACCCTTGGTATACCGCGTTCCGCCCATTGTCCCCACCAATGGAAGGAAAACATGTGCCGGGAAGAGGGTTGCCAGTAAAGCTCCTGTAAGGTGCCGTAGCGGCTATAATCAGCGTGTTTGTTGGTGTCCAGGGGGTGGGTGATCTCCCCGTCTTCCATCCGGGCAATGGCCCGGTTGATAAAGGTGTAGTCGTTTTCCGACCGGTTGTAATACATGTGTGAGCGCCATTGTATCTGCCTGTTTCCCAAACTTGCTTTCAGAATCTGATCATAGGTGCTGAAACTTCCCACGCTTTGTGTAAAAGAAAGCTGTCGTGTGCTTTGCCAGTCGGCGCGGTTGGTGATGTTGATGCTACCGCCCAACCCGCCACTTTGGTCCATGACCGAAGCATTGCCATGTTTTAAGGTGATGTCGTCAATGATCGATAAAGGAAGAAGCGAAAAGTCGACCATGCCGAGCATGGGGGAATTGATGCTGATGCCGTTCCAGTTAACCCGGGTATGCGATGGGGCAGTGCCGCGGAATGATGCCGTGGCCAGCGCTCCCCTTCCGTGGCTTTTTATGTAAACCGGTGTGTTTTCAGAGAGTAAGTCTGCCAGCGACATGTGCAGTTTTTGGGAGATTACGAGGGAGTCCACTTCTGTCTGCTTCATGCCCGCGGTTTCCTTTTCAAAGATGTGCCGGGCACGTACCTGCACCTCATCCAGCTCAATGATGGTATCACGAAGGGATTGCGACCATACCTGGGAGTCCTTTCCTGCCGCTGCAACACACATCACAAACATCAATAAACGGAGGAAACGGTTTACTGAGAGCTGAGATAAAAGTGTATGTTTTATATTGTTTCGCATTTGGGATGCTCGCCCTGGTTTTTTACTGGTTGCGTTTCATATATGGTCTAAATCTTGGATTTTTTATGTGTTACTGGGTTAAGAAGGTTATGGCGTTCAGTGTTGTGCTTTAAAGTGATCCAGGTTGTGCTTAGTTGGTTTCGGTGTTTTAGTGACTTTGCATGAATGAACGCGGATGACGCGGATGCTTCGCAACGCGGATCGCCGCGGCAGCTTGTGCCGGGATGATGATTCTTGTGTTGTTGGCATTATGCTTCGCTGTCATTCAATTTAAATCCATATTTTATGTTTCGGTCAGATGAACCGGGCTCGCAAAGTGTTCGGTTCATCTGATAATAAGCCGTTGGTGCTCCCTGCCCTCTTTATGTGTGCCAACCAGCAAGTACACGCCGGATTGCAAATGGCCGATATCCATTATTTGCATACCGCGTGGATGGTGTATTTCCCATCTTAATGTACCATGGATGTCATATACTGCAACATGCATTTCGCGGTCTGCTTCGATGGTTATATGGTCGTCAGCCGGGTTGGGGTACACCCGGAAGCCTTTCTTTTCTGCTGTTGTGGCGGAAGTGGGTTCATAATCCAGGGTGGTCGACACTTCGGCAAACACCTCCGGATCGTCTTGCAGGTAGGCTGTCAGGGTAAGCTCTCCTGAGGAGTTGAAGTGAAGATGGTCATCGCTGTCTACCCAGGCGTCTTCCAGGCTTGTTTCCCATAAGATATTTTTATCCGCCTGGGGTTTTCCTTTATGAAAAGCAAAGGCTTCCAGCGGGAAGGGCGACTCTGTGATCACCGGGGGAAGGTCTTTTACGACAACCATATCCATGGTGCCGGTCATGTTGCTGTCCGGCTCCACCATCACCGCGCCGGTGATCTCGGAAGATATCTCTCCCAGCCATCCTCCGTGACCCACCATCGCTGTCTGCACCTTGATGAAGTGGACCTCATCCAGTTCTATGTGATTGCCTTCCTCATCCACAGCCCAGCTGATATCGAAGCCGTCGCCCCCGGCGTTTTCTGTTTCTTCGGTGTAAGGATTATCGGGGACGTTGAAAGGTTCCACATTCCGGGGGGTATTGTCGGCGTAACCGAAAGCCCGTGGATGCGAGATGACCTGTCCGGGATGGCTCTCGTCGAGCATGCCTTCAATCCGTGTTCCGCTCAGCGTGTATTGGTCGGGATGGATATGCGGGAACATGTCATGATCGGGATAATAGGGTTGTGTGTGGTTGCTGTTGGCATAGATGTAGCCGTGGTTGCCATAATTGTCTTCCCAGGGTACATCTGTGGCAGTGTCGGTATGCGGATTAAAATAGGTCACCTCGTAGTTGTGCTTCGTGGTGGAGAAATAGTAGTCGCTGCCCGCCAGCTGGTACCATGTGCCGTCGGGCAGGCCGTTCCGGTTTTCGTCTTTCATGACCCATACCGTAGCGGGTTCAGACCAGGTAGGATTGGGATTGCCAAACAGGATGAAGTCGACCCCATAGGGATTGTCCGGGTGATTTTGTACGGCGTCTTCGAAGCGAAAGATGGCATTTCCGCCAAAGGCTCCCAGGGAGAGTGACCCATTGATGGTGCCCACGATGGATTCCGCCGCATCAGGTGTCCCCCAGGGGTTTTTGTTGATAAACTGACCCGGGGCGGGGGTGTATTCCAGTACTTCATAAATATATTGATATGTGCTGTGAGCGCCTACGGTCACTGTGAAGCTTTCCATCACGCTTTTCCCGTTGGAGAGGGCCTCCAGGGCGATTTCAGCCGCTCCCTCCTGGCCGGGTGTGAAGCTTAATGTAAGGGTATGCTCATCCAGTGAAGCTTGCATCAGGCTGGGATTGGTGTTCTCATGCACCGATATGAGGATGTC
>SLEW01000135.1 GCA_007124575.1 Bacteroidales bacterium
AGGGACTGAATTTTCGCAGGAGGCTGTTCAGCCCGTGATAGTACCATGCGGGATGGAGGATGCTGTAACCCTGTTGTTTGAGTATAGAGAAACGGGAAAAAGATTTACGTATGCCGGCCGGGTTGTAGCATCTGCTGGGAAGGTATTGTGTGGGTGAGTAACCTCCCCATTCTTTTTTATGGCGGGCAAAAGCGGCGCGAAAACGGAGCTTTAGCAGTTCAATAAGGGTGCCGGCCACGTAGTTTTTGTTGACAAATGACAATACCAGTTTGCCGCCGGGTGCGGTAATATTCCACAGGCTTTCGGCCGCCGAGTTTAAGTCCTCGACGGTGTTCAGCGCACCAAAAAACACATAGACCATATCGAACTGCTGATCGGGATACAGCTCCTGCAGCTCTTCTACGGAGCCTTTTTCTGCAGTGACGTTCTCAAGACCGTTCGAAGTGATCTTTTGCCTGGCAAGATCCTGCATGGCAGCGGAAATGTCTATCCCTGTCACCCGGCATTCCGGGTGTGTTTTGCCAAAATGTACCATGTCCAGCCCGCTTCCGTATCCTATCTCCAGCATGCTCCGGAAGGGATAGCGCTTTACCTCTTCGCGGAAATCCTGGCGTATGCGCTGGAGAACGGGGTTTTTCCAGTACCTGGCATCAAAATCATCGGCGTCACCATCATAGTAACTTTCAACTTGCGTGTAGAATTGTGACATAGTTTTGTGAGTTATAGTCAGACGCTCAGCTCCCGAACTACACTACCTAATACTTACTTACTGCTTACTTAATGCTACTTGCTTCTCAGCTCCATTTATAAGCTCCAGTCCGCTTTGCAGTTCAAAGCTGGCGAGCTTCCTGTAGTATGCTTTCATGATACGGTATTGCTGGCGGTTAGGCAGATATTTTAGTTCATGGGGCTTGATACTGAAACAGCTGGCAAACTGCCCTTCGTCCATGTGATTGTGTTTTTTGCGAATGATCTTTTTTGACATGCTGTAAAGCCGGCTGTCAAGTGCCGTGCCTATGCCGTTATTCAATAATCTTTCCACCCAGCCTTTTACCGCGGGAAAGCTTTTCGTGAGGTATTCCCCGTTTTGGGAAAAGATTGGATAATAGCGTTTTATCCATGAATTAGCCTGTAGAATATCTTTATGAACCGCCCCATTATATGTGGGAAGCAAAAAGGCGACCTCTGTCGCAGTGAATCTGTTTTGTTGGTCGATGGCCAGGTGGTTGGTGTCTACAAAATAGTTGATACAAAAATTGCGGTAGGAATTACCAAGGAATATTTTTTTGAATAAAATCAAGAGGGAACGCGCAAGCCACAAACGCCCGGGGTGGGTAACGATGAAATAGTCTATGTCGTCATCAGGCGCTGCATACCCTTTTGAAATGGAGCCCGATAAATAGACGCCCCTGACAAAAGGAAAGGATGCGATGATCCTGGAGTAGCGGCGCGCTGTTTTCAGGCGCTTTACTGCCCGTTTATTTCCTTCTATGCGTTGCCTGACCGCATCTTTCTTGTCTCCAATAGAGAAAAAGCCATCCTTATTATTTATCAGTCCTTCCTGTGCAAGATCCTGCAGTTCTTTTTCCAGCGCTTCTTTCTGCCGTCCATTAATGTTTGCATAATGAAACAACTCATCTGCGGTGAGCGGATAAGAGAATACATCAAAATAGAGTAATATTCTGAGTAGATCTTCCAAAGTGGGCTTTTTAACGTTCTTACTTAATTTTTGAAGCTGAAGAACAGCTTATTATTAGTTAAGTAAACAACGTTTTCGGGCGATGGGTTCAATATATCCGAATATATAGCCAGATCAACGTGTCAGGCAGCAGCCATTGACTCACATTATTTATTTGCTCATAACGGCAGGTTTCCGTGCTTTTTCGGAGGCAGGTTCTCTCTTTTGTTTTCGGTCATCTCCAGTGCCTGGATGAGTTTCAGCCGGGTGTTGCGCGGATGGATCACCTCGTCGAGGTAGCCCAGGCCGGCAGCTTTGTATGGCGTGCAGAACTTCTCCCGATAGTCGGTAACGGCTTTTGCCTTTTCTTCCTCGTTGAGTTTATTTCGGTAGAGGATACTTACGGCACCCTCCGGCCCCATTACGGCGATCTCGGCTCCGGCATAGGCGTAGTTTACATCTCCGCCCAGCTGCTTGCTGGACATCACACAGTATGCGCCACCGTAGGCTTTACGCGTGATGACATTAATTTTGGGCACGGTGGCTTCGGCATAGGCATAGATAAGCTTGGCGCCATGCTTGATAATGCCGCCATGCTCCTGGTCGACACCAGGGAGGAAGCCGGGTACATCTGTAAATGTCACCAGGGGGATATTAAAAGCGTCGCAAAACCTGACAAAGCGTGCTGCTTTGTTGGAAGCGTTGATATCCAGCACACCGGCAAGCGCGGCAGGCTGGTTGGCTACAAATCCCACGGACTTTCCGTTAAGGCGGCCAAAGCCAATGGTCACGTTCCGCGCGTAATCCGGCTGTACCTCAAAGAAATGATGGTCATCGACCACGCTGTAGATGATCTCTTTAATGTCGTATGGCTTGTTTGGATTGTCTGGTATCAGGGTCTGCAGCTTCTCGTCGGTACGGTGGGCTGAATCGGTGCAGGGCTTCACCGGCGGATCCTCCATGTTGTTGGAAGGCAGAAAGCTTAGCAGCTCCCTGACCATCATCATGGCTTGCTCATCATCCCCGGCACGGAAATGGGCCACTCCGCTCTTGCTGTTGTGGGTGGTGGCCCCACCCAGCTCGTTCTTGGTTACCTCTTCATGGGTAACCGTTTTGATCACATCCGGACCGGTCACGAACATATAGCTTGTTGCTTTGGTCATAAAGATGAAATCGGTGAGGGCAGGGGAGTAGACGGCACCTCCGGCACAGGGCCCGAGGATGGCGGATATCTGTGGGATGACTCCGCTGGCGCGGACATTTCGCATGAAGATGTCTGCGTACCCGGCCAGGCTCTCCACGCCTTCCTGGATACGGGCGCCCCCGCTGTCATTCAGGCCAATCAGGGGGGCTCCCATCTTCATGGCCAGATCCTGTACCTTGATGATCTTGTCAGCATTGGCACGGCTTAAAGAGCCTCCAAAAACAGTGAAGTCCTGGGCAAAAACATATACGAGCCGGCCGTCTACCTTGCCGTAGCCGGTCACCATCCCATCACCGGGGAAACGCTGCTTGTCCATGCCAAACTCATGGTTGCGATGCACTACGAGCTTGTCGACCTCCACAAAGGTCTCAGGGTCCATCAGCTGCGCTATGCGCTCTCTTGCTGTCTTACGACCTGATTCATGGATCTTTGCGATACGCTCGGATCCGCCACCCATTTCGGCCTGCCGGTGGCGCTTGTCCAGATCTTCGTATTTATCTTTTGACGTGTGATTTTCCATGTGTTTAAATTGTGTTTGATGATTTTTTGGAACGCAGATGACGCGGATGCTTCGCAACGCTGATAACCGCAGATGTATTATGCACCACTTTAAAGATGATCAAGCTGAACAGCCGTTTTGCCCGCGAATTATATTTGTTTCTGGCTTGTGTCAAGGCGGCTTATGAAGGCATCAGGCGTAGTCGATATGAATAATATCCTGCCGGGCATCCACACTATCCCCTTCCTGCGCGTTTACTGCCGTGACGACACCCTTGCCTGAAGCCCTGAACTCGCTTTCCATCTTCATGGCGGAGATCACAACAAGGGTTTGTCCCTCTTCCACCCGGTCTCCTTCCTTCACGTAGAGCTTTACTATCTTGCCGGGGATAGGTGAGCTGATCACTGAATCCGCCTCCTCTTCACTCTCGCGGCGGCTGGCCAGGTACTTGGACTCTGCATCAATGATCTCCACTTCAAAACTGTGTTTTGTGGTATTGACATTGTATTTTTTGATGCCATTAACGGGAATTAACTCCACGTTATATGACCGGTTTTCATAGATGATGGAATAGCTGCCCTTGCTGATCCGGACAAAATCCAGGGCATATTCTTTGCCGTCAACCGAAACAAGCAGTTTGTTGCCGTTGTGGCTGATCACATCAATTTGTGCCGTGCGGTCTTTGAGCTTTACTTCGTAGGACATACTTCAGGCTTATCTTTTAGTTTTCTTCGTTTGGGAATGCTTTTACCGGTGAGACTAAAGAGGCTGATATCAGAGTTTAAGCACACTGCGCACCCTGCTGTAATCTTTCCAGTTATTTTTGAGGGCTGTCATCTCTTTGGGGCTTGCTTTTTGAATCTTGCGCAGGTACTCCATCAGGGCTGAGATCATGACTATGTCTTCACAGTGTTGGTCGCAGGCTTCATCCTTCATGAGTATATCCTCGTTCTCATCAATAAAATGGGTGGTATAGTCTCCTTCAACAAAACCTTTGGCTTGTATGATGCGCTCCAGGAAGCGAAGGTTGTTCTTCACGCCGGTGATCTTGAACTCCTGCAACGCACGTCTGCTGCGCTCCAGTGCCTCGGTGCGGTCTTTTCCCCATACGATCAGTTTGGCGATAAGGGGGTCATAATACAGAGGCACCTCAAAGCCCTCATAGATGGAGCCATCGACCCTGACGCCTACGCCGTAGGGAATGTCGATATGCGTGACCCGTCCGGGGGCCGGCATGAAATTGTTTTGCGGGTCTTCTGCGTATACCCTGCATTCGATGGCATGCCCCTGCTGTTTGAGCTCATCCTGCCGATATGTCAGTGGCAGCCCGTTGGCAATATGTATCTGTTCCTTGACCAGGTCTACGCCAACTACCCTTTCGGTGATGGGATGCTCCACCTGCAGACGGGTATTCATCTCCAGGAAGTAGTAGTTCAGGTCTTTGTCTACGATGAACTCAATCGTTCCGGCACCTTCATAATTTACAGCACGGGCCGCGGCGACAGCTGCTTCACCCATCTGATGACGTCGTTCCTTTGTGAGGATGGGAGAGGGTGTTTCTTCGATGATCTTCTGGTGGCGACGCTGAACGGAACATTCGCGCTCAAAAAGATGCACTACATTCCCGTGTTTGTCGGCCAGGATCTGGAACTCAATGTGGTGGGGCGACTCAATATATTTCTCGATGAAGACAGCGTCATTCCCAAATGCAGTTTTTGCTTCGGAGCGGGCTGCCCGCAAGGCAGGAGTGATCCCTGCCTTATCTTTTACCAGCCTCATGCCCTTACCTCCGCCGCCCGCTGAAGCCTTGATCATCACCGGAAGCCCTATCTTATCAATAACATCCACAGCCTCCTGCTCCGACGAGATTGCTTTATCTGTGCCCGGTACGACCGGAACACGCGCCTCCATCATGGTTTTACGCGCCCTGATCTTATCACCCATCGTGGAAATGGCATGCGGTGACGGGCCAATAAAAATTATGCCTGCCTCTTCACAATGCTTTGGGAAGTCAGGATTTTCCGATAAAAAGCCATAACCCGGGTGGATGGCATCGGCGCCACTTTCCCGGGCTGCCCGGATAATGTTTCCCATGTTAAGATACGATTCTATGGAAGGGGATGGACCTATATGCCAGGCTTCATCGGCATAGAGTACATGCAAAGCACAACGGTCTGCGTCGGAATATACTGCCACTGTGACAATGCCCAGCTCCCGGCATGAACGTATGATTCGTACCGCAATCTCGCCGCGATTGGCAATCAGTATTTTCTGAATCATATTTTGACCTTTGATAAGACTTTCTTTAACGTAAATTTAAACATATTTTTAAAAAACGACAAAATAAATATTTATATAAATACATAAAAGCTGCCAAAATAGGTGGATAATTACTGGCAGTCTTGATGTATATTTGCCATATTATTGACACAATGTCACCAATGTTAATTTGGCAAAGAGTTTGTTAGCTCATAGGTAAATATATAGATAACAACATATAACAAGCAA
>SLEW01000202.1 GCA_007124575.1 Bacteroidales bacterium
CGCACTTGATGAGATCCCTTTTGTTGTAAAATACAGCAATACGAGATGCACAATAAACTGTTATATTATCTTTACCGCAATTACATGACTATGAAAAGCAAGAACAGACAAAGGATAACCCGCGATGAAATCAGTTGAAGAAAGTGTTGTAACGGCCTTAAAAAATAAACCCGCTAAGGCGCAGTGGTCGCAAAAAATCACATTTGAATAAAGCTTTATAAGCCATGGCAAAAAAGTTCAAAGACCATTACGATGCAGATTATGCTACCCTCCTGGCCAGCAAGATCAAACAGGAATGGCCTGCGTTCGACAGCAGGGCTTTTGTATCTGCCATAGAAAATGATTTAGATGACAAAGGGTTTTTGCAGCGACAGGATCTTTTTGTTGATGCCTTTGAGCAATTTCTGCCTTTCAGCTACCCGGAAATCATCGCCCTGTTTCATGATATTTTGGGGCCCGAGCTAAAAACATCTGAGGGGATGTTCACACATGGCTGGTGGCTATGGCCCGTTGGAAGGTATGTTGAACGGCATGGCATCGCTGATTTCAACACATCGGTTGCCTTTATCCGCGAACTGACCAAACGTTTTACCGGGGAGTTTGCCATGCGCCCGCTCATCGAAAAATACCCGGAGCAGGCGATGGAGGTATTAAAGCAATGGAGCACAGATGATAATGTGCATGTGAGGCGGCTAGCCAGCGAATGCATGCGGATCAGGTTGCCCTGGGCACGTAAATCGTTTGCCGCCCTTGCTGACTTTAAAAGCTACAAACAAGTGCTTACCAACCTGAAATCGGATCCGGAAAAATTTGTACAGAAAAGCGTGGGTAACAACCTGAATGATTTAATGAAAGAGGATCCTGACAAAGCCTTGGAAATCATATCCGAATGGGAAACAGGCAATCCATCCAAAGAAACTTTGTGGATTATTAAGCACGGACTGAGAAGCAAGAAGAATACCCCATGAAGCAAATATTGATGACACGCAGAGTGGCACGCGTACTGGGCTTCCATCATTCTGAAGACAATGGCAGGCTACTTGAAAACCTTGTGTTTATTGAGCTGAAGCGCAGGGGGAAAAGAGATCTATTGCCACTCACAGAAGTATGAATGCGCCTTTCTGATTGAAAAGCTTGTTTTTCCTTACTCACACCAGTTATGCGCTCGTAATCTGATACAAAAATGAGGTTCAGCGGGGCATCGGCAACAAAACCCTGGCTGCCGCTTTGCGCGCGCAGGTCTTCCGTGCCAAATTTTATGATGGCTTGTGCACCAGGTTTGTATTTTTGTTCCACCCGAAGCTATACCTTTGTGCTTTCAAATTCAATGAACCAATGACAAAATACGGCCAGACCTGGTGGGGGCGCGAATGGCTCAAAGCACTGTCGCACATAGATTATTCAAACCGCCTGCCCAGGGGAAGAAGCTATGCCAATAAAGGTGCCGTGAGGACCATTCACATTACCGGAAATTCCATCGAGGCAAAAGTCAAGGGCACACGCCCTTCTCCCTATAAAGTAAAACTCAGTGTCCCGGCGTTCAGCGAAAATGAAAAAGCAGCATTCACCGAAGCCATCATGACCAACCCGCTGCTGCTCTCGAAACTGCTGAACCGTCAACTGCCGGCACAACTGAACGTGGTGGCTGATAATCTCAATATCAACATATTTCCCCAAAGATGGGATGACCTGAAAATGTCTTGCTCCTGCCCGGACTGGGCCGTGCCCTGCAAACACCTGGCTGCAGTGATCAACCTGGTGGCAAACGAAATTGACCGTAACCCCTTCGTCATCTTTAAACTGCACACTTACGACATCATCCGGGAATTGAAAGAAAAAGGACTCACTGAACTGAAAGAAGAAGTGGTGATCCCGGAAGTCAAAGACTTTTTCACTGATAAGAAGAAGGCGGTGGACGATGGGTACAACCAGGCAACCATAGAAGATATTGACTTCTCAGGAATGGAAAACTTGCGCGAGCCGCTGTTATCACTTTTGTCTGAAAAACCCCTTTTTCACCATAAAGATTTTAAAGGCGCTCTGGACAAGGTTTATCGAAAAACGGCCAAAAAAGTTGCCTCCAAACATGCCGGCCCGGGCGATGAACCGGATAACGGAATAAATCATGAAAAGTTTTCCCGCGCACAGGTGTCACTCCGCTCGGGAGTTTTTTTTGCCGCTTGCAGGCTACAGGCCGGTGATAAATCCACACCGCTTGATACCGTTGAAAAGCTCACGGCATTTCTCGCAGGCATTCCGGCCAAATATCTGGGCAGGCTTTCGCACGATCTTGTATTGCTGTATTTCACCTGGCTTTTTTCGCGCAAGCTGATTGAAAAATCGGCTTTCATTCCGCAGCTCGTGCAATTAACCGGCCGCAGCTTCGCCGTTCGCTATATCCCGGCCCATTCGAACGAAAAAGTGAAAGAGATTTTTAACCGCCTCGCCAGCGCATGCCCGCCCGACCTTGTAATTGCAGAAAAGGAAAACCGGCTGTTGAAACCCGAAGAGCAGTTGAACAGCCTCATCACTGCCTTTATCAAGGAAGCGATGACTGAAAATGACTTCGTTTCACTTTTTGGCTCCGACCCGGTTACCGAAATATTCTCCTGCCCCACTTCACATCCCTTTTCCAGCCTTGGCGAAAAAGAGATCCCATCAGCCATACAGCGCTGGCTGGATAAACTCTACCTCACCCGGCAAAACCATGTTCCCGTGCTCGAGATCAACACATTGAAAGACTCCGGCATGTTCTCAGTGGATGTTCTGGTGGAAGACAGCCGTCAACCATTTAAAGCGCCCCTGCCCCTTAAAGATATCATGAGCCTGTCCGAATTCGGGGAAGGGAAAGTGGAGATTCTGCGCAGCCTCGATCTGCTCACCAATGCTTTTCCAGCCCTGGAAGTTGCCATTGCCTCATCAGGGAAACAACTGCCGGTTTTTGATCCTGAGGAGTTTGCCATACAGTTATTCAACACCATCCCTGCCATAAAACTTTACGGCATCAGGGTCATTCTGCCAAGTGAACTCAAAAACCTGGTTCGGCCCAAAGTTACCGTTTCGCTCAGCTCAGAAGGATCATCCAGCGCCCAATCATTTCTGAAGCTGGAAAAGATCATTCAGTTCAGTTGGAAAATCGCCCTCGGAGATACCATCCTCGATGCGGATGAATTCATGAAGCTCGTGCAGGGATTGTCAGGTATCGTAAAATTGAAGCAGCAATACGTTCACCTCGATCCTGTGGATTTAAAGGCCTTGATGGAAAGCCTTGCAAAGGAGGAAAAAATGAGCCGGCACCAACTGCTGCAGGCTGCCATTACCGGCGAATATAACGGCCAAAAGATCAGCATGGACAATAACACCCGCCAAATGATTGACAGCCTGCTGCAAACGGGGAAGATGGAAGTGCCCGCCGGGATACAGGCAAGCATGCGCCCATACCAGGAAAGGGGCTTTAGCTGGCTGTATAAAAATACGCAGCTGGGCTTCGGCAGCATCATTGCCGACGACATGGGCCTGGGAAAAACACTGCAGGTGATTGCCATGTTGCAGCAGATTAAAAATGAAGGGGGATTTGAAAAACAGAAAGCACTGATTGTTGTACCTACCACCCTGCTCACCAACTGGCAAAAAGAACTGGAGAAGTTTGCCCCCGGCCTGAGCTACGCCATTTATCATGGCAACAATCGCCAGCTTGACGTAAACCCCGACATTGTGATTACCAGCTACGGAATGGCCCGCAGCGACCTGGAGATTTTATCAAAGCACAAATGGAAAGCCATTGTGGTTGACGAAGCCCAAAACATTAAAAATGTATCAGCGGCGCAAACGCAGGCTGTAAAAAAACTTAAAGCCGACATCCGCATTGCAATGAGCGGCACGCCGGTAGAAAACAGGCTCTCTGAATACTGGAGCATCTTCGATTTTACCTTCAAAGGTTACCTTGGCGGCCTGAAGCAGTTCACTGATAAATATGCCGCACCCATCGAAATGAACCGCGACCAAAAAGTACTGCGCCATTTTCTGAAGGTCACCTCGCCATTTATTCTGCGGCGGCTCAAAACAGATAAAACCATCATCAACGACCTGCCCGAAAAAATGGAGCAGGATTATCATGCCTCCCTCACCAAAGAACAGGCAGCCATCTACCAAAATGTGCTCGACCACATCATGGCCGAAATTGAAGCTGTGGATGAGACCGACCAAAATAACAGAATGAAACGCAAAGGCCTGGTGCTGACGCTGATCATGGCCCTGAAGCAAATCTGCAACCACCCGTCCCAGTACCTGAAAAAGCAGGATGCTGCACCGGATTTATCCGGCAAGGCAAGCCTTTTTATGAACCTGCTTGAGAACATTCTCGAAAACAACGAGAAAGTGCTGGTTTTTACGCAGTTCAGGGAAATGGGCGATATCATCCGTAAGATGATCAAAGCCCGTCTTGATATGGATGCCATGTTTTTGCATGGTGGCACATCACGAAAAAACCGCGACGAAATGGTGAACCGCTTCCAGGAGAACCCGCATGAAAAGATCTTTATCCTGTCGATCAAAGCCGGCGGAACAGGTTTAAACCTGACCGCCGCCAGCCATGTGATCCACTATGACTTATGGTGGAACCCAGCCGTTGAACACCAAGCCACCGACAGAGCTTACCGAATCGGACAGCATAAAAATGTGATGGTTTACCGCATGATCACAAAAGGCACTTTTGAAGAGAAGATAAACGCCATGCTCAGAAGCAAAAAAGAACTGGCAGACCTAAGCATCTCCAAAGGCGAACAATGGATAGGCAACCTTTCAAACCGTGAGCTACGGAATGTCTTTGCAAAAGAGTAGCGGGTGATAGAGATAAAACACTTTCGCCCGGAGTAAGGAGGTCTATTATTAAGATGTGCGAATAAGAAAAATTTATGGCACAACTTAAAGTGCATCATAATACACTTTTATTTGTTTTTATTAAAATAGCTCGTATATTTGCATCAAAAAGAGCAAAACAATGCACTTTGAAGAAGTTGTAAAACAAATTAAGGAGCGCCGGGAAACATTGCAAGTGACCCAGGAAACCCTGGCGCAATTATCTGGTGTTGGCCTGCGTACCTTGAAACAGTTTGAAAGCGGCAAAGGCAACCCTACACTGCAAACATTGCAAAAAATTGCTGATGTACTGGGCCTCGAAGTCAGCTTAAAGTTGAAAAACCCACCTGTTAAGAGATGAGAAAGGCAAGAGTTTATTACAAAGACGAAGATGCCGGCGTATTAACGCAGCATGACGATGGCTCATTTACGTTCAAATACAACGACAATTGGATCTACAACCCGGACAAGCCAGCTATTAGCCTTACGCTGCCTAAATCTGAAAACGAATTTCATTCCCACCATCTGTTTCCTTTCTTTTACAACATGCTTCCTGAAGGAACAAATAAGCAAGTGGTTTGTAAACTGAACAGAATAGACCCAAAGGATGACTTCGGACTACTTATGACTACCGCAAAATATGACAGCATTGGCGCTGTGACTGTGCAAAAGACAGACAATTGATTGTTTATTATGAAAAAGTATGTCGATAAACAAAACGACACCCGGTCGTCAATTGTCGATTCTCCATCGTCAATTGAAGTTTGTCCGGGCACATTGGCCAGGGGCTTTAAAACCTATAGCAGGACATGCTTGAAAAGAGTCTTCAGGGGTAAATCTGTCCATCATGTGTTGCCTTATGATTCGCCGGCATCAAACCTTGAAACAAGTGCCCTGTTTGATCAAAACAGGAAGCATATATCGCTCTCCGGCGTACAGGAAAAATTCTCTGTGTTGCTTGAAAAAAACAAGTTAAGGCTTACAAATGAAGGTGAGCGGGGAACATATATTTTAAAACCCATTCCC
>SLEW01000043.1 GCA_007124575.1 Bacteroidales bacterium
TATCACTTTTATATAACATACAATGGAATACAACTTCAACGAAGTAGAACGACGCTGGCAGGCCTGGTGGAAGGAGCACAAAACCTACCGTGTATTTGCCGATAAGGAGAAGCCCAAGTATTACGTGCTTGACATGTTTCCTTATCCCTCCGGAGCAGGCTTGCATGTGGGGCACCCTTTAGGATACATTGCATCAGACATTTACTCTCGCTACAAGCGCCAAAAGGGCTTTAACGTGCTGCATCCCATGGGTTATGATGCCTTCGGCCTGCCCGCTGAGCAGTATGCCATTCAAACGGGTCAGCACCCGGAGGTGACCACTGAAAAAAACATCCGTCGTTACCGGGAGCAGCTTGACAAGATAGGCTTCAGTTTCGACTGGGACAGGGAGGTTCGCACCTGCGACCCTTCGTATTACAAGTGGACACAGTGGACCTTCATACAGCTTTTCAAGCATTATTACAACACCGGGACAAAAAAAGCAGAGCTGGTAGAGGACCTGGAAAGGCTGTTTGCCCGCAGCGGCAACCTAAACGTGGGGGCTGCCTGTGGCGATGTGCGCCGGTTCACTGCTGTGGAATGGCTCAAGATGGATGAAAAGGAGAAGCGCGAGGTACTGATGCACTACAGGCTGGCTTACCAGGCCGACACCTACGTTAACTGGTGTCCTAAGCTGGGCACGGTGCTTGCCAACGACGAGGTGAAGGAGGGTGTATCCGTTCGCGGCGGCCATCCGGTGGAACGCAAGCGCATGAAGCAATGGTTTTTGCGTATCACCGCTTATGCCGACCGCCTGCTTGAGGGGCTGGAGAGTCTTCAGTGGAGTGATTCGCTGAAAGAGATGCAGCGCAACTGGATCGGCAGGTCTGAAGGTGCCGCCATCTATTTCCCGCTCAAAGACCACGACGACAAAATTGAAGTGTTCACCACCCGTCCGGACACCATATTTGGCGCCACCTTCATGGTGCTGGCCCCGGAACATGAGCTGGTAAGCAAGATCACCACCACTGAATATAAGCAACAAGTGAAAACCTATGTCGATGCTGCCGCCGGCAAATCAGACGTAGAACGCATGTCAGAGGTGAAGACCGTTTCAGGGCAGTTCACGGGAGGATATGCCAAACATCCGTTTACCGGAAACCCTATCCCTGTATACATTGCTGATTACGTGCTGGCAGGTTATGGAACAGGTGCTATCATGGCCGTTCCCGGGCACGACAGCCGCGACTATGCCTTTGCCAGGCATTTTGACCTGCCCATCATCGAGGTGGTGTCCGGCGGAGATGTCGCAGAGGGCTCCTATGACGCCAGGGAAGGCACAATGATCAACAGTGACTTCATAAACGACATGGATGTCGATACCGCCATCAAAACAGTTATTCAACACCTCGAAAGCAAAGGGAGCGGCGAGTATAAGGTCAACTACCGCCTCAGGGATGCCATTTTTAGTCGTCAGCGTTACTGGGGAGAGCCTTTCCCTGTTTATTTCAAGGACGGCACACCTTATGTGCTGCCTGAATCATCGCTGCCCCTGGAGCTGCCACCAGTAGACAAATACCTTCCCACCGAAAGCGGTGAGCCGCCGCTGGCAAGAGCAAAAAACTGGGAAACAGAAGAAGGCTACCCGCTGGAGTGCAGCACCATGCCCGGGTTTGCGGGCTCAAGTGCCTATTACATCCGCTACATGGATCCGCATAATGATCAGGCGCTGGTCTCACAAGATGCCGTCAACTACTGGGAAAACGTAGACCTCTACGTCGGAGGCGCTGAACATGCCACCGGACACCTCGTATATGCCCGCTTCTGGAATAAATTCCTTTTCGACACAGGCGTGGTGGTGAAAGATGAGCCTTTTAAAAAGCTGATCAACCAGGGCATGATACAGGGAAGGTCAAACTTCGTATACCGCGAAAAGGGACGCAACCGCTTTATCTCCCTCAACCTTAAAGATCAATATGAAACCATTCCCATCCATGTTGATGTAAACATCACAGAAAACGACATCCTGGATATTGAAGCTTTCAAACAATGGAACCCCGAATACAAAGATGCGGAGTTCGTGCTGGAAGACGGACAGTACCTCTGCGGATGGGAGGTGGAAAAAATGTCTAAATCCTTCCATAATGTAGTTAACCCTGATGATCTCATTGAAAGGTATGGTGCTGACACCTTACGCCTGTACGAGATGTTCCTCGGCCCCCTTGAGCAGGCAAAGCCCTGGGACACCAAAGGGATAGAGGGTGTGTTTCGTTTTATTCGCAAGCTCTGGAGACTGTATCACGACAAAAACATTTTCAGCATATCAGATGATCCGGCGGGCGACAAGGAAAAAAAGGTTCTTCACAAGTGCATCAAAAAGGTAAGCGAGGACATCGAACGCTTCTCTTTCAACACGGCGGTAAGTGCTTTCATGGTGTGCGTTAATGAGCTGACCGACATGAAGTGCAACAAGCGGGAGATCCTGGAGCCACTGGCCGTGATGGTGGCCTCTTTTGCCCCCCATATCGGCGAGGAGCTCTGGCACCTGCTGGGCAACAAGGATAGCGTAGCCCTGGCAGGTTTCCCAAAATGGGAAGAAAAACACGTAAAAGACGACCAGGTAACCTACCCTGTGTCATTCAATGGCAAGACACGTTTTAAGATGGAACTCCCGGCCGGCAGCAGCCGCGAAGAGGTTGAGGAAGCTGTGCTCAACGCCCCGGAAGCCCAGAAGTGGCTCGCCGGCAAACCACCAAAAAAGGTGATCGTGGTTCCGGGAAAGATTGTCAATATAGTTATCTGATAACCCGGGATTTTGTATCTTTGGTATGGAAGGGAGACGTTCAGCGTTTTGCATTCAGCGTTAAGCGTTCTGCGTTCTACGTTTTACGTTTTGATACTCAATCCACCATGAAAAACAAACAGATCAAGTCTTTTCTTTTGCTCATCCTGGCATCGCTGCTCCTCTTCGTGATGGCGGCATGTGACAGCGACGACAGCGACGAGCGGAGCAAGTTCCTCGGGCGATATGAGGTGGAAGAACAGAGCCTTGAGACGTATACGCCCCGCGACGATTATGAAGTAAACATCCTTAAGGATACCGGCAGCCAATCCCTGGTGATCATTTCTAATTTCTATAATTATGATGTGGACGTATACGCCCGCATTGACGGATATGACATATATGTTGAAAACGAGCTGCACGGCATTTTTGAATTCAACGGTAGCGGATCCCTAAGCGGCAGCGTCATCACGATAGACTACAACGTGGAGGCCGTGGCAGACGATGTGGAATATTTTGACAGGCTCCGCGCAGAAATGGTAAGGAAAGATTAATGGGGTTAAAGCGTTTTGCGGGAGAGCGTTCCGGGGTTGTGCTTTGTTGGCACATGAAACCTCCATTGAATGATTACACGATTTGAACATCACCGCTTAACAAAAATATAAACACAAAAAAAAGACGGGCCCTGTTGCGGATCCGTCTTTTTTATATTTGAAGCGAACGAATTTTTACATCATGCCGCCCATACCGCCCATGCCGCCCATTTGCGGAGCAGGTTCGGGTTTGTCTTCCGGGATATCTGCCAGCACGCATTCGGTAGTCAGTAACATACCGGCGATGGAGGCAGCATTTTCAAGTGCCACGCGGGTAACCTTGGTTGGATCGATCACGCCGCTTTCGTAAAGGTTTTCGTAGACCTCGGTGCGGGCATTAAAACCGAAGTCATCTTTGCCGTCTTTCACCTTCTGTACGATGATTGAACCTTCTACGCCGGCGTTCTGCACGATCATGCGAAGCGGCTCTTCAAGTGCCCTGCGTACGATGGAGACGCCTGTGTCTTCATCATTGTTAATCCCTTTTAAGTCTGTAAGGGCTTCAAGCGCACGAATGTAGGCAATGCCGCCACCGGGAACAATACCTTCTTCTACGGCAGCGCGGGTGGCGCTCAGGGCGTCGTCGAAACGGTCTTTTTTCTCTTTCATCTCCACTTCACTGGCAGCACCCACGTAGAGGACTGCGACACCACCGGCGAGCTTGGCCAGGCGCTCCTGGAGCTTCTCCTTGTCATAGTCGCTGGTTGTATTTTCCATCTGGCCTTTGATCTGGTTGATGCGGGCATTGATGTTCTCTTTGTCCCCTTTTCCGCTAACGATGGTAGTGTTGTCCTTGTCGATGGTGATCTTCTCTGCCGTGCCCAGGTGTGACAGGTCCGCGTTTTCAAGCTTATAGCCCTGTTCTTCGCTGATCACGGTACCTCCTGTAAGGATGGCAATGTCTTCAAGCATGGCCTTACGGCGGTCGCCAAAGCCGGGTGCTTTCACAGCAGCAATCTTCAAGGAGCCGCGAAGCTTGTTAACCACGAGTGTGGCAAGTGCCTCACCGTCTACATCTTCTGCAATGATCAGCAGTGGTCTGCCGCTCTGTGCAGCTTTTTCAAGCACGGGCAGCAAGTCCTTCATCGTGCTGATCTTCTTGTCATAAATCAGGATGTAAGGATCTTCAAATACCGTTTCCATCTTCTCGGTGTCGGTTACGAAGTAAGGGCTGATGTATCCGCGGTCAAACTGCATACCCTCCACCACCTCAACGCTGGTTTCGGTGCCTTTAGCCTCTTCGATGGTGATCACACCTTCTTTTTTCACTTTCGACATCGCTTCAGCAATCAGTTTGCCGATGCTGCTGTCGTTGTTGGCAGAGATGGAAGCCACCTGTTCAATCTTTTCTATGCTGTCACCTACCTCTATTGACTGCTTGCGGAGGTGTTTGATCACTTCAATGACAGCTTTGTCGACGCCACGTTTCAGATCCATCGGATTGGCGCCGGCAGCAACATTTTTCAGGCCACCGTGGATGATGTTCTGTGCCAGAACAGTAGCCGTTGTTGTTCCGTCACCAGCTACATCAGCGGTCTTGCTGGCCACTTCCTTTACCATCTGAGCACCCATATTCTCCACTGCATCCTGCAGTTCGATCTCTTTGGCTACGGTAACACCATCCTTGGAGATGGTAGGCGCACCAAACTTCTTGTCCATGATTACATTTCGGCCCTTGGGGCCTAACGTTACCTTAACGGCATCTGATAATTTATCAACACCTTTCTTCAAGGCATTTCTTGCTTCCAGGTTGAAGGTTATGTCTTTCGCCATGATATTCTGATTTTTATTGGGTTATAAATTGATTTGTTTTCTTGCTTACAATACTGCGTATACGTCCGATTCGCGCATGATGAGATAGTCTTGCCCTTCATGGGTAAGCTCTGTTCCGGCATACTTACCATAGAGAACCTTGTCGCCCTCCTTAAGGGTAACCGGGTTGTCCTTGGTGCCTTCTCCAACGGCTACCACTGTTCCCATCTGGGGCTTTTCCTTTGCCGTGTCCGGGATGATAATGCCACCGGAGGTTTTTTCTTCAGCTGGCGCTGGCTCTACCAACACGCGATCTGCCAATGGTTTGATGTTTACTTTTGCCATGTTCTTTTTTTTTAACTGGTTAGACAATTATGATTTCCTTTGTGTGTCTTGAGCAATGCATGCCTGCAGCGATGCAACAAGGATTATGTCATATATTATGCCAAAGGGGGGAAATTCCGCCTGGGTTGTCAAATTTGCATAAAAGCAAGGGGTTATAAAAAAAAGTGTCAGAAGGCTATGCCATTCTGACACTTTTTTTGAGTGAGATCCTGCTTATCTGTTAATCTTCGATGTCGAAAGGATCTGCATCCTGCATGTCTTCTGCGTCGATTTCAATGGGCTCATCCATGACCTGTGTCCTGTCGAAGTCACGGCGCGATACGCGATCGATAACTTCACTTTCAGGGCCGGCGGCCATCTGACCACGGGGTATCACAAAAGAGGTTGAAA
>SLEW01000103.1 GCA_007124575.1 Bacteroidales bacterium
GGTACGGAAGCAACTTCAGCTGGTCTTCCCGGTCAAGCTCCTGGTAGAAGTCGGCACGAAGGTCGGATGCCATGTGTACGAAAATCCTGGAAAAGCTCTTGGGGCCGAGCAACTCATAGAGTTCCTCCTGCATCTCGATGTCAAAATCGGAGACAATATACCCCTGTTCCTCATGGGTAAACAGGGACAAAACATCCAGGAGGTCTGGTTTTTCCAGCTTCCTTAAGACCTCCACCACCTCCACGACGGGCATTTTCTTGAGGATGGTAACCAGGGCCTCCCATTCTCTGGCTTTCGCCAGGCCCTCAATGACCATGTCCTTCTGACTGGTATCTGCTCTAACCATGGGTCCCTCCTTTCTGATGACAGCGGAGATGCCTGCAAACCAACTTATATGGCGGGGAGATTACAACTACAAAAAAACCCTTCCGGGAAATCGGGGAAGGGGACTTTGCAACGTTAAAGGATCTGCTGCTTCTGCATGATCCCTGATGTTGTTCGCCCCTTGTTGAGTTTTAGCTCTGGATGACTTATCCCCTTCGCGGGGAAGCTACCTTATGCGATGCCTTAATCCGACAAAGCCTGTTCTACCCATTGGCGTCTGTAGACGTTTTTGGGCAGTAGCCTGTGTTCACCCAGTAGCCTCACCTAACAGGCAACACCACTGTTATGAAACAATGCTGAATTTTATTGGTGCAAAGATAATAAAAATAAGATTAATATTAAGATTAATATTAAGATTGAGGCTGAGCGGCAGCGAAGTCTTGGGAGCGAAGCGATTCGGGATTTAAGATTAAGGTTGAAGTTTTTATTCAGAATAAACGACCTTGGTGACCACCTCCCCCACCGCCCGGAGCGTATAGCGGTCGATGACATCCATGGTGTCGCCGGTAGTGTGCCATTCGGGGAAAAAACCGTGTTCGGTGTTATCATCCTGGTGGATGATATTGATGGTGGGAATATTTCTGATCATGTTGATGTAATAGTGGTCGTCAATAATGAAACCTCCATCCTCATGGGGAAACATATGGTTGTATCCCAGGCCGTGTGCGATGTCCCACACTTTTCTCACCACATTGGGGGCATAAAGCATCGAATAGGCTTCCCGTTTAAAGGTAGCCCCGGAAGCACCTACCATGTCCAGCAGGATCCCAAACCGGGCATCATAGTCAAGACGATGAGGGTTTCGTGCCCAATGTTGCGAGCCCAGGGCCCAGTTGTCTTCATCCGGTCTGTCGGAGAAGCGGTGGTTGCCATAGTCTTCGGCATCAAAAAAGATAATGTCAACGCCAACATTGGGTTGCGTTTCGCTTACGAGACGGGCAATCTCCAGGAGCACACCCACGCCGCTGGCACCGTCATTGGCACCGTCGATGGGTGTATAGTGGTAAGCCGGGTCAGGGTCATAATCAGCATAGGGACGGCTGTCCCAGTGGGCACATAAGAGGATGCGCCGCCGCATTTCAGGTTGAAATACACCGATGATATTTTTGATATTCAGCGTGGTGCCATCGTAGGCACGCACGCGGGTCTCCTGCGTATACAAGGTGTCGGCAAAGCCTCCCAACCTTTCCGCAAGCCAAATGCCAGCAAGCTGATGCGCCTCCGTGTCGGGCACCCTGGGCCCAAAGGCCACCTGGCGATCCACAAAATAATAAGCCGAATCTGCATTGAAATCCGGTATCACCAGGGGATCCTCCTCAACCACTGCTTCGTCGCGATCAGCCCGGTTGCCGTTCCCGGCACCCCCACATGAGGCCCACAGGAACAAAAGAATGAACAAAGAATAAATACGCATCATCTTATTTATGATTTATCAGAATGACAACTCAAAACCTTACTTACTTCCTACTCCCTACTTCTTACTGCCTACTGCTTACTGCTTACTGCCTACTTCTTACTTCCTACTCCCTACTTCTTACTGCCTACTGCTTACTGCTTACTGCCTACTCCTTACTCCCTAAGCCCGCCTCAATCCAAACCATGTTCCACTGCAAAAGTCACCAGTGCAGCCAAATTCTTCAGATCCAGCTTTTTAAGCATATTCTTCCGATGATTATTCACCGTATGAAAGCTAATATCCAGTTTTTCGGCTACCTCCGGCGTGGTGAGCCCCCGGGCAAACAGCTGCAGCACCTCTTTTTCCCTTTTGCTTATCCTGTTCAGGGCAGAGCGGTTGATTTCACGAAGCTTATCACGGGTAAAGGGCTTCAGGTTGCGTTCAAAGTTTATGGGCCCGCTGAAATCCAGGCTTACCGACAAGATCTCAAAAATATCCCTTTGCAGGTCAAGCTTGTACACCCGGCAAACGGTGTAAAGCCAAATGTAGTGCCCATCAGCATGCCGCAGCCGGTAAAAAAGAGAATAGGTTTTATTTGGATTGTTGAGAAGATAATTCTGCATTTGCGTGAAAAAGGACTGATCATCGGGATGATACACCTGGTGAATGTCTTCAAAGGTAATATCCTTATCTGTAGTGGTTTGGTAACCGGTCACCTCTGAATAACTTTCGTTGACAAACACAAGTCGGGGCGTGATGACATCCAGGATCAGCACGATGGCATCCAGCCGGCCGACCACCTGCTCATAAAAGCCCAGCTCATGCTGCAGCTCCATATACCTCTCAAGAAGTTTTTCTTCACTGTCTTGCATATACCCTCCAAACTAATTTCTCAACACACTGCCCTGCTCCTCATTCCAGCCAGAATGAAGTGACCAGGGGGGTATCCTCTTTCCCGGGACTTCGCTGCCGCTCAGCCTCAACCTACATAATCTTCTCTCTCTCCGGTGCTAACCCCCTCACCCATCGGTTGACGATGGATTGATTATCCTCGATCCATTCATGCACGCCATCCAGGGGGTCTTCGCTGCGATGTATCATATAGAGAAGGCTGTTGATGTGGTTTTCACTCATCACGATACGTTTAAGCAATTCTGCCGCCCTGGGCATGTCTTCGGTAAAGCCGGTCCGGGCGATGGTGTGGATCTGTTCCTGCTCCATGAAGATCTCCAGGGGGTCATCAAGAAACTTCAGGTCATAGCGGTACATGAGCCAGTGCGGCACCCATCCGGTGACCACGATAGGTTCACGCCGGCGGATGGCTTCCCTGAGTTTTTCAGCCATTTCCGGATCGGAAAGAACAAGCAACTCGTTGTCGAGATCATAGGCAAGCAGCGCTTCCATGGTGTTACGCATAACCCCCGCGCTGGTATCGATGCCTGCGATAGGTTGGTCATACAGGTTTGCAAGACCGGGTATTGTTTCCACAGGCATGTATGCCGGCACCACGAGCCCTGCCCGCGCATGATGATAGTTGGGGCCAAGATCTTCATACTGTCCGTCATACTCTTCCAGGAAGGAAGCGTGGGTATGGGGGACCCATACATCCATGAAGGCATCGGCCCTGCCCGTGGCAACATCTTCAAACACAGTTTCAATGTCTGTCAGACGTGTGACCACATCATATTCCAGATGCCTTTCAAGCAAAACCTGCGCCAGGTAGGTTAGAGCCACGCTCTCGGCCCAATCGGTATATACCAGATATACCTCGGTTTCCTTATCTTCTCGTTCACGTACCGGGGCATCGCAGCCCACAAACATGACGGCAAGTGCAAACAGAAGCAAAAATGATCGTTTCTTCATGGCTCAGGTGGTTTTTAATAGTCAAACAATGCTTTAAGAAAACCGATAGACTCCTTTTGATCTTTTATGATCATGATAGGAACACTCTTGCTGGCATCAGCCAGCTTTTCGGAAGTGGTGTCGAGTATCACGTTGGCAAGCTGTGATTTGATCTTGCTGCCTGCGAGGATAAGGTCGGCCTGTGATTTTATCGCATGGCTGTACAACATCTGCGACTCATCGCCCTGCAGATCCATAGAATAGCTGCATGGCACACTGTCATCCAGCTTATGCTTTTTAAGAAATGCACGATATTCTTTCTGGACATATTCACTCAACTTCCTGTGTAATATCTTTACTTCGGAAGGAGATTTTTGCGGCACATAACCCAGAGGCAGCTTGTATACGTGATGGCATTCGAGTTTAGCCTCTGTATGGGAAGCTATGGTCCTGGCTGTTTTCAGGGCGATGGCGGAGATCTTTGAAAAGTCCATCCTCACGAGGATGCTGTTGATGCTATGCGGGGTAGTTTCACTCACCATCAGCACGGAGGCAGGTATAAGGCCAACGATGCGCTTGGCCACACCACCTTCTCCCACGTAGCCAATCTTCTTGCCCAGCAAAGCCAGGTCAACCTTGCGCTTCCTTGCCTGCTGCACGATCTGCTCGGTGGTAAGACCAAAATCCAGCACCACATCCGTTTTTACCTTGTCTGCATGTAAAAAATGTTCTTTCACGTTCTCCCTTATCTCTTCCTCCACCAGTTCGTTTAAGGGCCGGTCCATTTCAGGAAAGGCATCCGCCAGTTCATCCGGCAACTCAATCGTTTCCATTACATGAATGAAGGTGACGGAAGACGGATCAAAGATATCCACCAGGAAATTCGTGTATTTAATGAGGGTCTCATCCATTTCGGTGAGATCCAGGCAGATCATGAGGTTATTTAATGCTGTCATGGCTATTTTTCTTTTTGTGGGGGTTTCTTTTCTCTTTTTTTGATGACGTCGCTGATGATATCCTGGTAGGATTTGCGTTCTTTTTGCATCTCATAGCGGCGTATCTTGGCCTGCTCATCCTGCAGCCCTTTGAGCAGGCTGTAAGACATGATGATCAGGACGATGGCAAATGGCAGTCCGGTGATGATGGAAGCCGTTTGCAGGGCTCCGAGGCCGCCTCCTACGAGCAACACAGCAGCCACGGCACCTTCCGTAACAGCCCAGAAGACACGCTGTGCAACCGGAGCATCCAGCTTTCCGCCGGCGGTGAGGCTGTCGATGACCAGTGAGCCGGAGTCAGAAGACGTTACAAAGAAGCTGGTGACCAGCACCACGCCTAAGATGGATGTCACAGTGCCGAGCGGAAACTGTTCAAGCAACGTATAAAGTGATGTGGCCACGTTCTCAGATACGGCTACGGAGATGTCGGCCAGTGCATTCATCTCAAGAAAGATAGCCGAACCGCCGAAAGCAGAGAGCCACAAGAAGGTGATGATGGTAGGCACAATCAATACTCCCAGGATAAATTCCCGGAGGGTTCGCCCGCGTGAGATCCTGGCAATAAACATCCCCACGAATGGCGACCAGCTTATCCACCAGGCCCAGTAAAAGACCGTCCAGCTTTTCTGCCAGTCCGATTGCTGGTAGGTTTCCGTCCAGAAACTCAAAGCAAAGAAGTTGTCGAGGTAGCCACCTGTATTCTGCACGAAAGAGCCAAAGATGAAGAGTGTAGGACCCATGATGAGCATAAACAGCAGGAAAAAGCTGCCAATGATGATATTCAGCTGGCTGAGGCGCTTTACCCCGCGACTCAGCCCGGCAACTACCGAGGCGGTGGCCGCCATGGTAATGCCCCCGATAAGGATAACCTGGGTGGTGACGTTATCGGTGAGGCCAAAAAGGTGTTCCAGCCCGGCGCTTACCTGCTGCACACCGAGGCCGAGTGAGGTAGCCAGACCGGAAAGGGTGGCCACCACCGCCAGCACGTTGATGGCTTTTCCCAGCCCACCATGGATGCGCCGGCCAATCAGCGGGTAAAACACGGAGCTGATCGTCAGCGGCAGCTTTTTGTTGAAGGTAAAAAAGGCCAGAGCCATCCCCACAAGGGCATAGATACCCCAGGCGTGAAGCCCCCAGTGCAGGAAGGTAGTACGCATGGCCACTTCCGCTGACTGGGCGGTCCCGCCGCTTCCGAA
>SLEW01000075.1 GCA_007124575.1 Bacteroidales bacterium
ACCAGGTATTCAGCATGTGGCGTCTTGCCGGCTCCCCCTGCACTGAGATTGCCAATGCTGATCACAGGAATGTCAAATGATTCAGAAGGTAATATGCCCCAGTCGAAAAAAAGATTACGGATCCATACACCAAGACCGTAAAGGAAAGCAAAAGGTATGAGCAATATCCGTAGCCAGTTCATGCGTCAAAGGTAAATATTTATTTTGGTATGATAAACCTATGCATCAACAAATTACAACAACAATAAACCCATGGTAAAATCTTGTATTTCAGTACAAAATAAGCATGGTAAAAGCAGGATCTCCTGCCAGCTATCGTATTCGCCTCCTTATCTTTGTGGCTGAAAAAAATACAGTAACTTTGATGTAAAAGCGTTATGTAACGGTCTGTAAAAATGGCAAACCATGGTATTAAGAGACGTAATTAATGCAATTGAAGACGCTGCCCCCTTTTCCTGGCAGGCGTCTTATGATAACTCCGGCATTCAGATAGGCTCACCCGAACAAGAGGTAAGGCGCGGTCTTGTTGCCTTGGATCTTACACCCGCGGTGATGGAGGAAGCCATCGAAAAGAAGTGCGACCTGGTCATTACCCACCATCCGCTCATTTTTGAGGGGCTGAAAAGCATCACCGGTGCCACGGCAACCGAGACACTCGTAAGCGATGCCATCAGAAACCGGATCGCTGTTGTTTCTGTACACACCAACGTGGACAGCAGCGCCTTCGGGGTCAATTATATGCTTGCTTTAAAACTGGGTATCCTAAAACCACACATTTTAAGACCTGCAGACAACTGGCTGAAAAAATTAGTCACGTTTTGCCCGGTAAGTCATGCCGATAAAGTGCGTGCTGCCCTGTTTGAAGCGGGCGCCGGAAAAATTGGAGAATACGACTGCTGCAGTTTTAATGTTGAAGGAAGAGGGTCTTTCCGTGCAGGAGACAATGCAAATCCATATGTGGGAAACATTAAAGAGCTGCACTATGAAAAGGAGGAACGTATTGACACTATTTTTCCGCGGCACCTGCAAAACGCAGTCCTGAAAGCTATGATATCAGCACATCCCTATGAGGAAGTGGCTTATGATATCTACCCCCTGGATAACAGGTATGAAAAAGCAGGTTCCGGCATGGTTGGTGAACTTAATGAACCGGTAAGACCTTCTGAATTCATTCAAATGATAAAAAATACCCTTGACGTCAAATGTATACGACACACTGACCCCGCAGGCTCAAACATTAAAAAGGTCGCATTATGCGGTGGATCCGGGTCATTTTTGATCCCCGATGCCATTAAGTCTGGTGCCCAGGCTTTTATTACTTCTGACATTAAATATCATCAGTTCCAGGATGCTGCCGGCAGTTTGCTTTTAATTGATGCCGGACATTATGAGACTGAGCAACATACAAAGGAATTGATTCATGATATCATTCAGAAAAAAATGATTAACTTTGCACTCCTGATTTCTGAAGTGGATACAAACCCCGTCAGATACGCATAAATTTGTTGGGATCAAGTTCTACTTTATTCATTGAAATGCCCCATAGCAGGGTTTAAAAGAAACAATACCATAGTCACAGAGAATCATCGAAAAACCCCCGATATTTATGGCCAAGCAAAAAAAGACTGCAAAAAAAGAGAAAGAAGCAGAAAAAATGATCAATCCGAGCACCGGAACCGAAGGTTCACCTGTTGAGGTGCCGGAGACCGCTACCGAAGAGAGTATTGAAAAGACGGTCAAAAACAAACTGACTTCCCTCTATACTTTGCAAAACATTGATTTTAAGATAGACAGGCTTCGAAGCGTAAGAGGTGAGTTGCCGCTTGAGGTGCAGGACCTGGAAGACGAAATTGCCGGACTGGAAACTCGCCTGGAAAAGTTCAATAATGAAATAAATGAGCTTGAGACTGAGATATCCAATAAAAAAATTTCAGCTCAGGAAAGCCTGGAGCTTATCAAGAAATATGAAGCTCAGCAAATGAACGTTCGCAATAACCGCGAATATGATTCATTGTCGAAAGAAATTGAATACCAGACCCTTGAAGCCCAGCTGGCAGAGAAAAAAATGAAAGAGTTTGCCGCCGAGGTTGAGGCCAAACAAGAGCTTTTGAAAGTTGTAGAAGAGGAGCTTAATGAGCGGAAGCAGGATCTGGAGGCTAAGAATGCCGAACTCAGCGACATTGTGGCCGAAACAGAGAAAGATGAAGCCATATTGTTAAAGCAGGCTGAAAACCAGAAAAATGAGATCGAAGAAAGACTGCTTAACGCCTATCAGCGGATCCGGGAAAATGCCCGCAATGGCCTTGCCGTGGTACCTGTAGAAAGAGATGCCTGTGGCGGCTGTTTTAATAAAATTCCTCCCCAGCGGCACCTTGATATCCGGCTGAACAAAAAAATCATCGTGTGCGAATATTGTGGCCGCATCCTCATTGATGATGTTATCGTAGAGACAGTAAAAGAAAAGATGGGCGAATAACCCGCTTCGGGGTTTGGCGTATTAAACCTGCCAGTCGAAGGTCAACATCCCGGGTCAGGGATTTGACGTATTAAAACCGCCAGCCGAAGGTCAACCTGAATGTACTTGCGGTAAAATCCCTTTGTGTTACCGGTGGGTGCCAGCTGTCTCCCGGGAGGTTATAATCAGCCGGGTTGTCGCTGTCGGGCAGGTAAAGATGATAATCTTCGGAGTAAAAGCTATAAGCATAAGAAAAGTCAATGAAATAATCGTTATCTCTGATGCCCAGGCCGGCAGATATCACACTGCGTTGAGCGTCATTGATTTCTGAGCGGTATGGGTTAGAATAGTAACCATATCCGGCCCGCAGGATCAGGGGGTTTAGATTCAACTCGCCACCTACGCGTACGTTGTGCTGTTCGGTAAAGGCGTTCCTGATCTGGCTGTTTTCGTCGGAGAACATGTAATCGCTGCTGCGAAGGCGTGCGGAGGTATAGTCGATATATTCATAGTCAACGTTTATGGCACCCGATCCGCCAAACACAAGACCAATACTTCCTATGGCTTTCAGAGGAGTTTCCAGGTCATAGTCGAAACGACCTTCAGGCGACGTAGCCCTCTGGCTGTCGTAATCAAGGTTAAGGTCTGACTCCATGGAAGCACTGTACCGGTCGGTAAGTTCATAGAAGGTAGGTGTGTGGAATGCTCCGCCGATGCGTATCATGTCGGTAAGCCTCACTATGGCGCCGAACTTAAAGTTATAGCCGCTCCCTGTTGTTTTGAGCCTGTTGGAGTAGGTCATGGAATTAAATACCTCGCTGGTGCCCTCGCTGTCTTTTTCCATGAATACGCTTTCTTCTTCATAGGATACCGAAGGAAATCCTACGGTGGCTCCGAGATATACCCTGTCGTTGTAGTTAGCTCCCATGGAGAGTACCAGTTCCCTGACAGAGCCTGTGGTGTTTGTTTCTTGTCGCTGATCGACGCCATGGAGCATGTCTGCAAAAAAACCGTCATCATCTTCGCCCAGCAGCCATGTTTCCCAAGCCAGCTCTGTGGAGAAGGGATCCAGGTTGTCTACGCTTCCTTCGGACTGTGCCTGCTGCAGAAGGCTTGCCATTTTGGAACTGTAGGGGTTAAACCCTTCAGCGATCCAGCGGTTGTTGAAATTGTTATGCCTGTTGATGCCAAAGCCTACGTTAACAAACTGCCAGCCGTCTTCATTCTGTGCACCTCCCATAGGAAAAGCAAAAACCACCCCCACATTATTCAGGTTAAAGTTGTATTTCATGTCTTCCTCCCAGTTGTTGAAGTATTGGCTTTCAACGGCACTATAGTTCAACACGGGGCTGATGGTAAATTCAGAGCTTCTGTAGATGCCAATGCCCGCGGGGTTGATGCTTAGCGTGGAGAAGTCACCCCCCAGTGCACCAAAAGAGCCGCCCATGGCGTTAAACCGTGCTGTGCCTCCCGGGAATATTTGTGAATATCGCAGGGCATCCATTTCATTTTGCGCCATTGCAGGGCTTAAGCCAAGCAAAGCAGCCACAAGTACAATGATGAGCTTTCTCATAACGGGAAAAGTTGATTTTGGTTATTAAAAAACCTCCCGGCATGAACCGGAGTGAGTTGTAAGCCGGGAGGTGGTTTTATATTGGAGGTTTAGTTACGATGTGGTATTAGCGGTTTCTTCTGCCTGAGGATGAACTGCTGCTTGATGAGGAGCTGCTGGTTCTGCTGGTTCCTGAGCTGCGACTGGAGGAGCTGCTTCGCGGTGGTGAAGCTGTGCTTCTTGACGAGGAGCTGCTTCGTGGTGGTGAAGCTGTGCTTCTTGACGAGGAGCTGCTTCGCGGTGGTGAAGCTGTGCTTCTGGACCTTGAACCCGAGCTGGAGGGCCTTGCGGTAGACCTTGAGGGTGTACGGCTTGGTGGTGTATAGCTCGGACGGCCTCTGTTGGTGCGTGAGGGCTGTGTTGTGGGACGGCTGTCGCGCGTACTGCCTGGTGCAGCTTGTTCACGGGATGGTCTTTCAGACGCGGGCCTTGCCGACGGTGTTGGCCTTGACCGCTGTGGTGAGCTTGGCTGCTGGTAGCTTGGAGAAGTATAAGACCTTGGCGGTGTATATTCCTCACGGCCGGCTGCTTCTCTTTGCTGCCTCCCGGAGCTTGTTTGTTGCGGGCGTGTATACCTTTCGGAGCCTTCTCTTTGATAGGACTCACGTGTGGAGGTTGAACGATAGTCTTCCACGCGGCGTCCTGGCTGATAGGCTTCTCTGGTTTCTCTCTCGCGTTCACCTTCAGCACGCTCTTGTTGTGTGGATTCTTCTGTGCGCTGAACGCTTTGTTCACGTCTGGTTTCCTCGCGTTCTTGTGTTTGTTCACGTTGCTCTGCCACTTCACCGCTGGTGCCCCTGGTGCGCGCAGCCTGTGTGTCTTCTTCCCTGCGCTCCTGGCGGCTGTCTTCGCGACGCATTTCCTGATCCGTGGTGGCGGCAAGCATCTGGCGCCGTCCGTCCTCGTCACGATAAGTTCTTTCTTCGAAAGTCTCTGCAAAGCTGGTACGTCCTGATGTTTGCGTGCGCCCGTCGGATCCGCGGCCTACGGTACCACCGGTTGCCCCGCGCGGTCCATAGTGGTATGCTGTGGTGCCGTCAAAGCTATTGTAGTAGTAATAGGGATAGCCGCCCCAGTGACCATAGTGCGGAGGCCAGAAGCCATGATAGCCCGCCATTAAGCCCATGTGATAGCCATGCCAGAATGAGCCATGGTGAAATCCATACCACGGCCTGTGCCATCTGTGGTGATGCCAGAACGGGTTGTGCCATCCTGGAGCATAATATCCGCCAAAATAAAATGGGGAGTAACCAAAGCCCAGGTATATGCTTGTACCGAAATGATAAGGATTCCAGGTGTAGAAAAACATGTTGGTGTAGAACGGATCAAAGTAGTGGAAGCTGGAATAAGGCCTGTGAAAACGCCTGATTCGGCTTGCATAGCTATAATCGTAATAATCACCGTAATAGTAATTATTTACTATAACCTTATTACCATCCTCATCATAATAATATTCCTGGTCCTTTTCTTCATCGTAATAATAATACTCTTCATCTTGCTCACCAGAATAATAATCAGACGTGCCTCCTGCTGGGGAAGCATTGGCAGTGCCTTGCTGGTGGCGGTCAGGTACCCTGTCCTCATCAATGACTTCCACGGTTCTGCCTTCGCCCTCTATGGAGCGTCTGTCGGCTTCATCGCGTTCTTCCCGGGGATTGTAGTAAACGTCATCTTCGTGGCTGACTCCATGCTGGGTTGCAGAACATCCCGCAAGGGCCAGGGCCACCATAAAACCTGTAA
>SLEW01000154.1 GCA_007124575.1 Bacteroidales bacterium
CATAATCTGCAAATGAGATGTTGAAAAACAGTCTGTACAGCACGGGGACAAAGAGCAGCGTAATCATTGTTGCAAAAAACAGGCCGAATATAATGGCCAGGGTAAGCGGTTCCCATAGCAAATCACCTGAGAGCCACAGGGGGAGTACACCCATTGAGGTGGTCAGTGCAGTGAGAATGACTGGTCTGAACCTGTTTCCGGCGGCCTTCATGATGGCATCCCGTCTGTCTATGTCGGGGTCTTCAGCTATTTCCACATCTATGCGGTCGATCATGATGATGGCGTTGTTCACTACGATGCCAGCCAGGGCGATCACCCCAAGCACACCAAAAAAGCTTACAAATGTGCCACCGATAAACCAGCCGGCTACCACGCCTATCATTCCGAGGGGGATTGAGAGCACAATGATTGTTGCTTTGCGTATAGAGTTAAACTGCAGGACCAACAGAAGTACAATGATAAAGAAGGCGAGGGGAAGGTTTTGAAATATGGCTCCGAGGTTTTCGCTTCTGTCTTCATCCTCTCCGCCCAGCTCGAAGTTGTAGCCCTGCCCCCAAGTTTCCTTTTGCTGATCCAGCCAGGGACCGATGGCTTCAAATATATCCGATGCGGTATAACCCAGATCCAGATGCGTCCCAACGGTCATGGTCCGTCTGTGGTCTTTGCGGATTACTCTTCCGAACTGCCATTCTACATTTACATCAGCCACCTGGTCAAGAGGCACATGTTGATCCAGGGTCTGCGAGTAGATGTTAAACGCCCGGACTGATTCAATATTATGATCATCGTCGTATTCATTTTTCAGAATAATGGGAATTTGTGAATCATGCTCAAAATAGGCTCCTGCTGTGATGCCTGTGAAGCCTGAATGGAGAGCCCGGGCGATTTCCATGTTTGTAAGCCCGGCCCGCTGTGCCCTGTCAGGGTGAATATCTACCACGAGTTTCTTTATTTTTGGTCCCCAGTCATCGGATATGTTCCTTGCCCCTTCAATGGTATGCAGCTTTTCTTTGACTTTTTCAGCAATTACTGCCAGTTTTTCAGGATCGCTTCCTGAAAGCCTGATTTCAACAGGTGTGCCCGATGCTCCTGCGCCGCTGAGCCGGTTTACGCGTATGTCTGCGTCCGGGATATGGTTAAAGCAGAAGCTGTCCACCTTTGCGATGATGTAGTCATTGTCTCTGTCACCTGTCGTGTTTAACAACATGTGGGCATAGCTGGAGTTGGCTTCATCTTTAAAATATCCGAGATCATATGGCTCAGGACCTTCTCCGATAAATGAAGAGAAATCCAGCACGCCGGGTTCATCCTTTTCGGTTTTGGGGTCAACGAGCAGATTATCCTTTATGTAATTTTCGATATCCTCAACTGCTTGTTCTGTGTATTCAATCCGGGTGCCTGAGGGGAATTTAATATCCACGGTAACCAGGTTACGGTCACTGTCCGGAACCAGTTGGAAAGGCAGGAATTGTATCAGCGACAAGGCCAAAATGAACAGGCCGAGGGTGAACCCAAGGAAAAGAAGTGGTTTTTTCAGTACACGGAAGAGCAGCTTATTGTACCAGAATCGGAGCTTATCCATATAGCGTTCAGTGAAATTCTTTTTACTGCTCCCGGCCTTTATCTTAAGGATCAACACGGCCAGCAGGGGGATAAAGGTAAATGCGAGAAGCCATGAGGCGAGCAGTGTTGTGCTGACCACCCAGAACAATTGCGATGATATTTCACCCATAGGTGTCCTGGCCAGTGCAAATGGCAAAAAGGCGGCTGATGTGGTCAGCGATGAAATCAGCAGAGGGATCAGCAATACCTTACCTGAGTAGACGCTGGCCTCGAATGCACTTAATCCGCGTCTCATGTTCACAAGGATGGATTCGGAAACCACGATGCCATTATCTACGAGCAACCCAAGTGAGATGATGAGCGCAGCGAGGGATACTTTGTTAAAGCCAAGGCCAAGGAGCCCAAGGAAGAAAAAAGAGGTCAGGATGACCATGGGGATCAGGGCAGCCACCAGTGAGCCGGTGCGTAAGCCCAGAAATAGCAACATGATAGCCAGTACAATAAGAATACTTTGCATCAGGTTAACCAGAAAATCATTCACCTGGCCTTCTACTACGTGGTCTTGTGATGCTGAGCGAACTATTTCCACTCCAAGCGGCAACCTTTCATTGATATTTTCCACTGTCTCATCTACTTCTTCACCAAGTCTGACAATATTGGCACCGTCTTTCAATGAAATAAACAGGGCAATCGCAGGTTTTCCATTTATTTGTACAATCTTTTCGCGCGGTGTCACATAGTCACGGTAAATCCGGGTGGTAATGTCTTCGAGATAAATGGCAGTCCCGTCAGGGGTGGGGATCAGAACCTTTTTAAGGTCTGAGAGGCTTTCAAAGCTTCCGGATGGCTCGAGAACAATTTGTTGGCGTCCCATCGTGATTTCGCCTCCGGGGGTCAGGATATTGGTTGTCGAGATGATTTGTTGTAACCTTGCCGCATCAAGGCCGTAGCTTGCCAGCTGCTTGTCATCAAACGTTATAAAGATCCGCTCTTCCTGGATCCCTCCGTATTTGATTTTTTCGGCGTCGCGAAGCAGCAGCAGTTCATCCCTGATTTCTTTGGAATAGTCTT
The DNA here is from genome assembly GCA_007124575.1 of Bacteroidales bacterium. GTDB lineage: Bacteria > Bacteroidota > Bacteroidia > Bacteroidales > UBA7960 > PUPG01. Next base: position 2,635 of record SLEW01000154.1, read on the forward strand.
CCAGTGTGCTGTAAGAAACGCCATCGCCCGTGACACCCAGTATGATCCCAAAAACTGTCCCGATGTCTTCGTCCTGAATGAAAGGCCCAAAAACTCCCTGGGGCAGTTGGGGTTTAACGTCCTCCACCTTGTTGCGCATGGTAGTCCATGCTGGCTGCAAATCTTTCTCACCAACGGCAGTGATCAGTTCCACGGTGATGACTGAAAGTCCGGGACGCGATTCGCTGGTTATGGTTTTGACTTCAGGCATTTCCCGAATCACCTCTTCCAATGGTTCAGAAACCAGTGTTTCCACTTTGTGTGGGTCTGCTCCGGGAAATTGGGTGACAACACTTGCCAGTCTGATCGTATAGGGTGGCATGCTGTCGCGTTCCAGCTCAAAATAATTGCCAACCCCGATAGCTGCTATCACCAATATGGCGATTAGTGTTATCCGGCTGTTGTTTAGTGTAAGTCTTGTGAGATTCATAGGGATATTGTCTTCAGGTTACATTCATTTTTTTGCATCCAGCAATTTCACCCTGCGGCCATCATACAAGAAACTCAATCCGGCAGTGATGATCAGGTCTCCTTCATTGATCCCCTGGGTGACCACATATCCGTCAGCCAGCAATTCGCCAAGTGTTACCAACCTTTTTTCTGCTATGTATACACCGTCTTGGTTGTCTGGCACTGCTACATAAACAAAGTCGCCCTCTCTGTCGTGTCCTGCTGCGTCAACCGGGACAATGACCGGAATGTCTTCAGTAATTTCAGGGTCCAGTGGCATTTCCACGGTGGCTGTCATACCAGGAAAAAGCCGTTCAGTTGATTCCGTTAGCTGGATGATCACGGGATATGCAGAAGCCATTGGTGTTCCCGGACTGATTTCGGTAATGATTCCTCCAAATACCTTACCGGGCAGCGTGCTGAAACGAACATCCACTTTTGTACCGCGGCTGACTTGTCTAATCAGATTTTCAGGTACAGCTGTCTGGACTTCCAGGTCGTTAAATGAAGAATAAACCACTACGGGATGTCCGGCTGCGGTCATTTCGTTTTCCCTGATCATCACCGAGGAAACTATCCCATCAAAGGGCGCCCTTAAAATTGTATAATCCAATTTGTTCTTAGCTGCCGAGACCTGCGACAAGGCTGTTTCCACCATCGATTCAGCTGACTCATACTGGGTTTTTGCTTTTTCGTATTCACTCAGGGAGACATGGTTGTTGATGTACAGGTTTTCTACCCGCAAATAGGTGGATCTGGCAGCGCTTAACTGTGCCTTTGCATTTTTCAAGGAGGCGTGTGCCTGGTTGTATGCAATGCTATAATCTGCAGGGTCGAGGCGGGCAATCACATTTCCCTTATTCATTGTATCGCCCATTTCAACAGCAACCAATGTTGCTGATCCGCCAACTTTGAAGCTTAGTTTTACTTCATTTGCGGCCCGGGTGACCCCGGAATAGTTGCGTGTTGGTTGTTTATGATCTTTCCCCGCCTCTGTGTAGAAAACCGGGCGAACGGCGTCTGGCTCTTCTTCCTTGCTGCTGCAGGCGAAGAATAGCAAGACGGCTAAAGCGAATAAACTGATTTTTGTTTTCATGATTTATTGTTCTTTGTTAAGGTAGTTCAATAATCTATTAGTATACCCTGTTTTTTCTGAGTCATTGGTCAGAAAGGAAAAGCTTCCCTGGAGTCTTTCTATGTGGATGTAATCCAGGATGTACTGGTAGTTGGACCCCAGTGCTATTTGCCTGGTTCTGGTCATGACGCTTTGGGCATCAGCAAGCTCTGCGGCATTGACCATGCCCTGGGCATAGGCATCCCTGACTATCCGGAAATTATCTTCAGCGGCTTGTGCAGCATTTTCTGACAACCTGAGTTCTCTGAATGAAGCCTGGAGGAATTGCACATTGGAACGGATCCCGGATTCCAGCTTATTCAGCATATCTTCCTTTTGCCAGTTGATTCTATCCTGTTCAATTGTAGCCCTTTGCACTTCAGTCCTTCTGCGTCCACCTTCAAAAATTGGGATGCTGATGCGCAGCCCCAGGCTCCAGGTAATGTCGTCAGGGGGGTCCGGAACGGGCAATTGCGGGTCCCGAATGACACCTTCGCGCATAAAGACCTGGTCTGCCGCTCCGGTTAACGCCACTTCAGGCATGTAAAGCTGCCGTATTCTCATGGATAGCTGCCTGTCAATTATTTCACCCGCGGTGGTTAGTTGTTGCAACTCCGGGGAATAGGCCAGCATTTCGTCAATAATAAAGTCAGCATACTTTTCGGTTAACTCCGGATTGCTGAAATAGGCATCAAGGATTTGTTGATTGTGAATAATTGTGTTGGCAATATTTTCATTTTCGGGGATGGAGATTTTGTTGCTCACGGGTTGGTTCAGCAGTTCATTCAGCTGGTACATGGCGGCTTTATAACCGGCTTCTGCTTCATTAAGATCCATTTTACCCATATTCAGTTCACTGGTCCAGCGGTTAACGTCCGAAATACTCCCCTCACCGGCTCTTTCCCTTGCTTTTGCCAGTTCAAGATTTTGATGGGTGGCGTGGAGGTTTTCATTCTGAATGATCAGGTTGTTTTTTGCAAACAATAGGGAGATATAGGTTTCTGAAACCTCAAGTACGATATCCAGTGTAGTCTGCCGGCTACTATGTCTTGTATTTTCGGCTGCGAGTTTTTGCAGGGCAATATTTGCAAATGCGGCCTCCGAATAGATGACCTGCCGGAGGGACACTGAACCGGTCATTGTAAATTCGCCTCTTTGCCCCATGGATGTTTCTACAAGATTTTCGCTTAGCTGAATACCTGTTCCTGATACTTCTACCTTAGGAAACATTTGTGACCGGGCAATTCGGATATCTTTCTCTGCCAACAGAAGATCCTGGTCAGCAATTTTTCCCTGTAAATTATTCTCCAGCGCGATTGCTATTGCCTGGTGCAAGGTCAGCTCGTCTCCCGGGATTGCGGCTACATTCAGAAATATTGCATCTTCGAGCTTTTCCCAATCCGGAAAGCGTCCGGTGAGCCGCATGCTTTTCATGTTTACAACTGGCATCCGGGCCTCTTCATCGATGGTGCGAACGACTTTCGTTTGTTTTTTTCCCTCAGTGGATTTCAGGATGCTTAGTGCGACTTGCCTTGCCATCTGCTGAAAAGTGAACCCGGGCGTAAACGTGATGGTGCCGCCCTGGTCAAGGTATGCTGTGCCGCTGACAGCAAGTGAGGGAATACCCTGTAGATTCAGTCCGGAAAAGAGCTGCTTCCTTGTGTGTTCAGCATGTGCGATCAACGGAAAAACCATGGCGGCGTCCACTCCTTTAGGAAGTTGTTGAACCGGGTTTTCATCTTGTCTTACCGGAATAAATGACAGATCAAACGTGTTTTTTCCGTTGTCAAGGTAAGATTTAAGCAATGAGAATTCCTGGTACAGCTCGCTTGGTATGATCACAGCAAGATGTTGCACATCAAAAATATCTGCAAAATGGTGCATGTCATTTTTTAACCGGATATTGGATTCGATCCAGGAAAATCCCGGAGTATCCTGTTCATCCGTTGGCTCCTGAGTTAATCCCTGAAGCTCAGGGTCAAGCACTGTGGCTGCGATAATCGGCTTGGAATAATCCGAAAGGCGCGCTGCCATTTCTGATGAAAGAAAACCCAGCGTTATGATGATGTCCACTTCAGGGTCTTGCAGGAAACGATGCAGGTTTTCTTTGATTTTACCGGTCTGCCAGTTTGCTGACAACTCCTCGAATGTAACTCCTTCACCTCCGGCTGTCAGTGCCCTGAGTTCCGACTTTATCTGTGCATTGAGATGGTCAAACTCATTGCCAGTTGTGTCTTGTACAATTCCTACCGTGATCGGTTGGGAGAATGACCCGGAAGAAGTCATCCACAATAAAAATATGATGAATGTGACCTGAGATAGTTTCATAATGAAAACAATTTAGGTGTGCTATAAAAATGGTGCAAAACAAAAAAGAGGTAATCAGTTTCTCCAGGTTAAACGGTGTTAGTTAATATAAACTAACCTGTGACGTTAAAAAAAATATCTGGCCAATGCAGGTTGTTTTAGAGCAGCCTGCTTTGGCTTGTTGGTTTCGGCGCTTTTACAACAAGAATACGTGCAACCTGATCGGAATGGTTATAAAGGCAGTGGACTATATCCTTCGGACTTTCGACCAGGTGGTCTTTTTCAACAGGCGTCATGTCTTCTCCTACCTTGATGTGTGGCTTTCCTTCCAGTACATAGAAGAATACATCCACAGGCGTCAGGTGAGGTTTAAGGGCTTCACCTGGCTGCAAGGTAATGTGTACGGCCTGGGCGTTGTCGTGATCATAAATAGGTCTTACATCCACTTTATGTGGTGTTTCTTTTCCTGGTGCTTCTTTGCTATTAATGATTTTCATTGTAGACTCCTTTATAAATGAGACGATGAATTGATTTGATGAGCTTTATTCCTTCTTTTCTGATATCATAGGCATAGCCTGCAAATTGCCATTTTTTGATAAAAAGGCGTAAGCTACCCATGATTATGATGGCAATGTGATCTGCAGGCACATCATTCCGGATTTCGTTATTCTTTTGCCCTTCCTTGATTATCCCAATCAGTATTTTAAAATTTGCACTGATGATTTCCGATACCTTGTGCGACAGATTGGAATCGGCCCGGAATAATTCTTCAGAAAAAATCACCGTCACCAGGGAAGGTGTTTGTGCAAAGGATTCGAAATGCCGGGTAAACAGGGTATGAATTTTATTCACTGCCGGCATATCTTCCTCAGCAATTGCAGTGAACAGGGCTTCCGTATTTTGTCTGAAAACCTCAAGAATGGCCACCATAATATCCATCTTGCTGTCGTAGTGTCTGTATATAGCCGGCTCAGATATGCCGATCTCTCTGGAGATGTTTTTGATTGTAAGCCCCTGTATCCCCTTATCGCTGATCAGATTCAAGGCTGCTTCCAGGATTTCCTTCTGTCTTGTTGTTTGCATATCTTAATGGTTTTATTTTTTATGGTGATTTGTCAGCTTTACGCTTGATTTTTTATAAAATTTCAAAGGCAAAGTTAGTGAATATTCACTAACTTGCAAGTTTGTTAACAAGAATTAACAATTGTTGTGCAAGCATTCGTTGCCAGGCATAATCTTCAAAAGCATAAATACACCATCCTTCGCTATCTTCCAGGGCAGCATTTGCCTTTGATATGCTACGAGTGTAAGCAAAAATCCCCGTTCGCTAAAGCGTATCATGCATTCGCTACCCACGAAAGAAGAAAACAAGTACGTGAATACATAAATAGTAAACATTTTGTTGCTTTGTGTTGTTTGTTATATAGCAATAGGATTATAGCGTGTGAAATCAATTTTATCAAACCATAAAATGCTAACATGAGTAATTTTTTGCATAGCACAAAGATCAATTTCAGGAAAGACATCACATATGCACCCAACGGTATTGTAAGCAAGCGTGTGTTGGAGAAGTCGACAGGTAATATCAGCCTGTTTGCCTTTGACCAGGGACAGCAGCTCAGCGAGCATTCGGCGCCTTTTGATGCCATGGTTCAGATCCTCGAAGGCAAAGCGGAGATCACCATTGACAAAAAGCCTTACCATCTGCAGGAAGGGGAGACCATCATTATGCCGGCCAACATTCCGCATGCGGTTCATGCTGAGGAAAAGTTCAAGATGTTGCTCACGATGATCAAGGGATGATCAACAGATTGTTTCAGGATCGCAAACAGGATATACAATGAAGGTACGCACGAGGAAGAGCACCCGTCACAAACCGGATCAGCCGCTCATGGCCTGGGATGGCAAATGCGGTTTTTGTCATTATTGGGTAATTAAATGGAAGTTCATCACCGGTGACCGGGTAGTTTATAAACCGTTTCAGGATGTCCACAAGGATTTTCCAGACATTGACCTGAAGGAGATGCGCAAGGCTATCCACTTTATTGACACAGACGGGCGTGTATATGCCGGTGCTGCGGCTGTTTTTCATGCCATGCATAAGTATGGCAGGAAGTGGCGATGGATTATGCCTTTATACAATAGATTCTGGCCTTTTCGTGTTACCTCCGATCTGTTTTATTCTTTTGTATCAAGGAATCGCAACTGGATTTACCGTATTACTGTGAGGCTGTTCGGGAAAAATCCGGCACGTCCAAAGGCCTATTGGGCAGCTTATCTTGGGGGCTTTCTGGGGGTATTGATACTTGTTTTTGTATTGTCTGGCTGATTTATCAGATCTCTTACCCATACTTCCCTGAAATGCGCATGATATTACCTGCGGAAATGCACCAGGCTGAACCAGCCTTTTGTATCGGTGAAGTGTTGTTTTATTCTCATCCCGTTGCCAGCGGCAATCTTTTCGATTTGTCTGGCGTCAAATTTATGTGAGTTCTCCGTGTGGATGGTTTCCCCTTCGCTTAGACGGATCTTTTGTCCATTGAGGCCGAAATGAATGACCATATCCTTTTCGGCCTTCAGGTGCATCTCGATACGCTGTTTTTCTTTGTTGAAAAAAGCCAGGTGAGAAAATGCATCCGGGTCAAATGTGGCTTCCAGCAGGTCGTTTGTCACGTGAAGGATGTTTTTGTTTTTCTGTCATATTTTTATACCTTGCATATTTAACATTTTATTTTAAATAATAACTGTTTAATATATAAATATATGTGTTTAAATCACATGTTTGAATAATGATTTAAATCGTGTATGGCATATTTTGTTTTACAAAAAACCATTTGATATGTACAAAAAAATGACTTTCAGCTTTTTAGTAATGGTTGCTCTTGGTTTCTTTTTCACTCCTGCATTTGCCGGGGAAGATATTGAAGGGAGTGGGGATCATCCGATGATATCCCGGTATGAGGGTTCTTATATCATGGGGTATGCGTATTATGATTATGATCGTATTGTTTTTCCCAAAGAAGAAGATGAGGATGGTTTGCAAACCATTGCACCGGAGGGTGAGGTGACCCGGATCCTTTATGTAGCGCCTGAGGGCTTGTCTGTGTTGCAGGTGCAGCGCAATTACCAGGTCGCTCTTCAGGACGCCGGCTTCGACCTGGTATATGAATGCTTTAGTGGCATGGATGTCTGTCCCAGGTCCATTTACAGGCATTATAGTCCTGATTTTGGTTTGAGGGGAAGGGATGTATATATGGGAAGTGATCATAGTTACTTCCTGGCCCGGTTGCCTGGTGATGAGGGTGATGTATATGTTTCTGCCCACACGCTGTTGAGCAACAGGGTGGACGGACAGCCTGCGACTGCCCTGCAGGTGATGGAAGAGAAGCCGCTGGTCACCGGCAAGGTGGAGGTCGACATCAGTGCTGCGGCCATGGCTGAATATCTTGAGGAAAAAGGCAGTGTACGCATTTACGGCATCCATTTTGACACCAATGAAGCCAGCATACGGGAGGGATCTGCCTCAACCCTTCAGGAGATCGCCCTCTTACTGGAAGAACATCCGGAACTCGAACTGGGTGTTGCGGGCCATACCGACGCCACTGGCAGCGTGGATTACAACATGGACTTATCGATGCGCCGGGCAGAAGCCGTCGTGGAGTATCTGGTTACAGAGCACGGCATTGACGCCGGCAGGCTGACTCCTCGCGGGCTTGGTCCGTGGGCTCCTGTGGCTGGTAATATGGATGAAGACGACCGCGCGCGCAATCGCCGGGTGGAGTTGATCCTGTTAGAGGTGGAGTAAACGCATCTGTTAGTGCACGTGCCCTTCCATCTCTTGCATCTCCTGTTCCGGGTCCTGGACAACGCCGGCGCGCAGGGTTTCCCTGACCTCACCGCAGCGGAGCATCATGCTGCCAAAGTAGGGGTTTTTGATCTCCTCAAATTCACTTAGCCAATAGGCGCCGCGATCGTCGTCGTACATGGGGCAGAAAGCCACGTAATAGGTCTGGCCGATCGCACCCAGGGTTCTGGCTGTCTCGATGAATGTTTCGGAAAGGGGCTCAAAGTGCCTTCTCATCCCTTCCATGTCATCTGCAGCAAGGAAGTCGCTGAGGCTCTCTTCTATGGCTTCATACTGTTCCATCCAGAATATATGATGTTCTCCCTCGAGCGCATGCTGCCCTGTTTCTTCGAGGAGCTCCATGAGGTTTTCTCCCTGCTCCGGGGCAAGATCCGGATCATCATCTGCGAGCGCGTTTTTTAAATCGAAGTAGGTATTGAACAGGTTTTCCAGGTTGCTTTGAAAAGGTTCAGGGAGATCTTGTTCAGGGGGCGATACCATCATGCTATAGCGGCCCCGGAGCTGTGCTGCCGCGTCGATCGCAAAAACCCCGTTCACGGCAATTTCTTCCCCTTCGTCAAGACCCGAAAGCACGATATATTCATCATTGATACGTGGGCCTCTGTCAATTTCTCTGAATTCAAAAGTGAATCCTTCATTTTCCTGTTGTTTCACATAGACCACTGAGGTTTTGCCTGTCCACAGGATTGCGGTTGCGGGGACGATGACCTGGTGGCTTTCCTCTGTGCTGATGATGGCGTTAGCGAGCATCCCGGGCCTGAGCCTGTTGTTTTCATTTGTCAGGGTGAGTCTCACGCGGGCGCTGCGAGTATTCAGGTCGAATGTGGGATCCACGAATTCCACCTCCCCTTCAAAGCTTTCTCCTTCGAGGGATGGCAGGGTTACGTTGGCGGTATTCCCCGGGTGAATCAGTGCCAGGTGTCTTTCATAGGCATCGAGTTCGACCCACACCTGATCCAGTTCTGCGATGGTGAACAGCCGTTGCCCGGTTTCGGTATAGTCACCTTCCGAGACATCCCTGCTTAGCAGGACCCCTTGGCGCCCGGCATGGATATCCATCGTAGGCGACGCTTCGCCCTGCGTCACGATATGCCCGATCTGGTCGGGTGTCAATCCAAACAGTCTGAGTCGCTGGCGGGCAGATTCGTAAAGCCGTGGTTGTGTCTCTTTGTTGGCGGCTGCCTGTATCAGTTCCTGCTGTGTCTGCATGAGTTCGGGCGAGTATATTGTCGCCAGGATGTCACCCCTGCTGACCTTTTTCCCTGTAAAATCGGCATATAAGCGTTCTATACGGCCCGGGAAGTCTGCTGTGATCGTCTGTGTCTTTCTCTCATCGACAGCCACCTTGCCTGTCAGCCGGACGCTTGCACCTGCTTGCCTGGCTTCCACCCTTTGTGTTTGCACATTGGCCCATGTGCTGTGTGTTTCGCGCATTTGAAAGAGGAAGGCGTCATCTTCCTGGTGGTCATCACCATCTGATACCGGGATAAGATCCATTCCGCATATAGGGCAGTCGCCTGGGTCATCCTGACGCACCTGCGGATGCATGCTGCAGGTATATTCTGTGTCTGCATTGTTTTGTGAGTCAAGATCCTGTTCATGGGTGTGATCTCCATGCTCATTTTCCTGATGATCATATGCTTCGTCATTGCCGTTTCCACCGAACAGCAGCCAGCCTAGCAGAAGGCCTGCCACGATCATGATCGCGTAGATAACGATGGATTTCTTTGTTTCCTTGTCCATATTTATGCGTTTATCATTTGATTAAATCGGTCACATAGAACCTCCATTAGGAAGTCATTCACTTGTGCGTCAGCTCTTTGGCATGGAGGTTTCAGCATCTTTTATCTTTGAAAAATGTTTTCTGTTTTCAGCATCTGGAATTCAGCCATACTGGTATGGTGTTGCACATGCACATCCAGAAGTCTCCATGTGACATCCAGCAGTTGTTCCTCCATCCGCAGCAATTCTTCAAACCCTTCATCGCCGCTGGCGTAGGTATTCATCACCAGCTCATAGGTTTTTCTGATCAGGTCTTCCTGCTGCAGATAAAAATCGTAATCGCGCTGCAGGTTTTTCAGGGCTGTTTCGAGGTTTGTCCATTGTATCTCCAGCGTATTGATGATGTTGTTTTTGCGAAATCCTTCCATCTCAGCCAGTTTGCCAGCCTGCTCGTGAACTGCCCTGTTTTTGTTCCCAAAAACAGGAAGGCTCACAGACACCATGGGCATCAGCATATGTCCGCCGTCCATTTGTCCCATCGCTGGGTCTCCGGATGCGAAGTAGGAATACTGCAGGCCCAGGCCAAACCTGGGGCGTGTATTCAGGCGGGCGGCCTCTTTTTCTGTTTCGGCTGCCTGTGCGTCTGACTCCCCGGCCAGGAGCAGGGGATTTTCTGCAACAAGGTTTCTGGAAAAGTTATCGGGGATATCCGGCAGCCCTGCTTCTGGCAGGCTGTCCGGGATGGTGACCTCAGCCAGCTCATTTCTGCCGGCAATGACATTGAAGGTGCGTGTCAGACTGGCTTTTTCCTGTCTGATCTTATTTTTCCTGTTCTCTATCTCGGCGAGGCGGATCTTCAGCCGGTAGAGGTCTGTTGTCATACTGGTCTGCTGGCTGCCGCCGGCGTAGCGGGCATAGATGATATCTTCCCTTGCCTTCAATGTTTCCTGATAGTCCTGCAAGATATCAAGCTGGCGGTCTTTTTCATAGATCTTCAGCCAATGTGTCGTCAGTTCAAGGAACAGCTTATTGCGGCTGTCGTGGTATTCGTGGATAAGAGCTTCCGCCCTTGTTTCCGAGGCCGATCGTTGTTTGTTCAGCGTGCCGAACCATGGAAACATCTGCATGACTCCGATATCAAACCAGTGATCGCCCATGAGCCTTTCCATGGGCGGTGTAGAGATCCCGGCGGTGAGTTCCGGATCCGGAAGTGTTCCGGTGATACGGCTTTGCTCTTTTGCCGCTTCATACCTGGCCTTTTGTGCCCTTAGTCCGGGATTGTTCTCTTCGGCCATATCCAGATATTCCAGAGGGTAGACCTGGGCTGACAGCTGTAAGGAGCCGATCAGGCTGAACAGCGCAATCAGCGTCAGCAGCCGGCAAACGTAAAGCATGTGCGGGTTGCGGTTTGTTTTGTGTTTCATTCGTTGGACTATCATGTGTTGTTCACGTGTTTTTATTTTGCAGCTGCCATTAGCCAATAGTTAATAGCCAAAAGCTAAAAGCCAGAGGCCAAAAGCCTTCTTTCTCCCGGTGCCCGGTGCGCGACATTTATTTCACTGAGTGTCATCATCTTTTAATTGGCGCTTCATCAGGTACTCGTTCCATGCGGTAAACAGCACCGGCACGAGGAACAGGGTGATCAGGGCGATGGTCATCCCGCCGAAGGCCGGGATGGCCATAGGGATCATGATATCTGCGCCACGTCCTGTGGATGTGAGGATGGGCAGCAGCGCCAGCAGGGTAGTTGCTGTTGTCATCAGCGCGGGTCTCACCCGTTTTTTCCCAGCCTCCATGACGGCTTGTCGCAGTTCTTTCCTGTTTTGCGGCTTATTTTTTGCAAAGCTGTTTTTCAGGTAGGTGGCGATCAGTACGCCGTCGTCTGTGGCAATGCCAAACAGGGCGATAAACCCTACCCATACTGCCACACTGAGGTTCACCACATCCATTTGAAAGAGGTCCCGCATGTTGGTGCCAAAGACACTGAAGTTCAGGAACCATGGCTGTCCGTAGAGCCACAGCATAAGGAATCCTCCTGAGAAGGCGAGGGCGATGGCGGACAAGATCATCAGGGAGGCAGCCACTGAGCGGAACTGGAAGTACAGGATCAGGAAGATGACGATCATCGACAGGGGGATCACCAGTTTCAGCCTTTGCTCGGCCCGCATCTGGTTTTCATAGTCGCCTGAGAAATGGAAGTTCACTCCTTCGGGCACCACCAGTTCACCTTGATCTATCCTGCTGTTCAACATATCCATGGCCTGGTGTATAACAGAGAGATCGTCGTGGCCGGCTTCCTTGTCGAAGGTGATATAGGCCACCAGGAAGGTGTCTTCCCCTCTGATCATGCCGGGGCCTTTGCGGAAGGTGATGTCTGCCACTTCTCCCAGCGGAAGCTGATAACCTGCTGCTGTGCTGATCCAGATGTCCTGAAGCGCATCGGGGCTGTTGCGGTATTCTCTGGCGTAGCGTGCCCGTATGTCATACCGTTCTCGTCCTTCCACTGTGGTGGACATGGGCATGCCTCCAATGGCGACCTGCACTACCTGCTGAAAATCCTCTACTGTGATCCCATGGCGCGCCAGCTTTTGTCTGTCGGGGTCTATTTCCAGGTAAGGCTTGCCGACAACCCGGTCAGCGAACACCGTTGCGCCTCTGATATAGGGCACATCCTGCAGAACACCTTCCACCTGCATGGCAAAGCCTTCAATTGTTTCCAGGTCCGGGCCAAAGACCTTCAGTCCCATGGGGGCCCGCATGCCTGTTTGCAGCATCACCAGGCGTGTTTCGATGGGTTGCAGTTTAGGTGCCGAGGTCAGTCCCGGCAGGCTGGCAGCCCGGGCGATCTCATCCCAGATGTCATCCGGGCTCTGGATATGGTCGCGCCACTGGCGGTAAAAGCGGCCGCGTGGATGAGGGATCAGCTCACCATCTTCATCACGGATGAAGTTGCCATCGCGGTCCACCTCAAAGCGTATTTCGCGGCCATCCATGTCTGTCTTAAATTCACTTTTGTAGATGATGACATTTTCGAACATGGTCATCGGTGCGGGATCGAGGGGGCTTTCTGCCCTCCCTGCCTTGCCGACCACTGTCTCTATTTCCGGGATAGCTTCCACGCGCTTATCAAGTTCCTGCAACACCCTGATATTGTATTCGATACCGGTATGCGGCATGGTGGTGGGCATCAGCAGGAAGCTGCCTTCGTCCAGTGCAGGCATGAACTCCCTGCCCAGTCCGGGAAATGTATGGTGAAGCCCGCTCCATACTGTTGTTGTGCGTATGTTCACGCCAAGGTTGTCAACCCCTCGTGCCACGAAGCCAAAGACATTTCCAAAGCCCATCCAGATGTTCAGTCCAAGCAGCAACAGGAATACCGGGATGATGAGGAATATTTTTTTGTTTACGAGCACCCAGCTGAGCAGCCGTGGATAATAATAGAGGAAGATCCTGAATATGCTCAGGACGATGGTGATCACCAGGGCAAGGAAGAGGATGTTGATGAACAGGCTGCGCTCTGCACCGATGGGCAGCCATTCGCTTGCAAGCAACAAGAGTACGACCAGCAGGGTAATTCCCAGGTCTATCCAGTTTTTATATGGTTTTACCTTATCCGGGAAAATGTTTTGAAGCAGGCCGGAAACGCCCAGCAGGAGGATAAACAGCCCTGCCCACCATAACACATTGATTATGATCCAGACGCCCAAAGCTACAGCCAGCAGATTTATGATCAGCCATGTAAGTTTTTTCCGGCGCAGGTTATTCCACCTTTTCAGGTTCATTTTGCCCGAAAACTGGTAGGTCAGTGTGGGCATAAAGGCGATGGTGATAATAAGTGAAGCCACCAGGGCGAAGGTTTTGGTGAATGCCAGTGGCGAGAACAATCTGCCTTCAGCGGCCTGCAGTGTAAAAACCGGCAGGAAGCTTACGATGGTTGTGCTCACAGCGGTGAGTATGGCAGGAGCCACTTCTGTAGCGGCATCATAAATGAGTTCTAGTCTGTTTTTGCCCTCATTGGCTTTATCCCGAAGATGTTGCAATATGTTTTCATTCATGATGATGCCGAGGTCCACCATGGTACCGATAGATATGGCAATGCCGGATAGAGCCACTATGTTGGCGTCCACGCGGAAGTATTTCATCATAATGAAGGCCATCAGCACAGCCAGGGGCAGGAGGGCTGAGATCAGCAAGGAGGTTCTCAGGTGATATACCATGACGATGATCACGATTATGGATATCAGGATCTGCAGGATGATGGCGTCATTCAGGGTGCCGAGGGTTTCGTATATCAGCTGTGTCCGGTCATAGAAGGGCACGATGGTGACCTGGGAGCTGGTGCCGTCGGCCAGCTCGCGTGTGGGTAATCCTGAGCTGATCTCTTCAATTTTCTCTTTCACATTCTGAATGACTTCGAGGGGGTTTTCCCCGTAGCGGGCAACCACGACGCCGCCAACGGTCTCCTGGCCTCCCTTGTCAAGGATGCCGCCATGGTTCCTCACGGCCGGACCGATGTTCACGCTGGCTATATCATCAATCAGGATGGGGGTATTGTCTCTCACACCTACCACACTGTTTCTGATATCTTCCAGTGACTCCACGTATCCGAGTCCGCGTATCAGATATTCCGCCATGTTGTATTCCATGGTGTTGGCAGCGGTTTCCCTGTTAGACTTCTGAAGAGCTTGCGACACCTGCATGATTGAGATATCGAGGTTCTGCATGGCGGTGGGGTCGAGGTCTACCTGGTATTCTTTCACATGTCCGCCGACGCTGGCTACTTCTGACACGCCCTGTACACTGTTGAGGGCCAGACGCACGTAGAAATCCTGTATAGACCGTAGTTCATGCAGGTCCCAGCCTCCGACATTTTCTCCTTCTTCATTGAGGCCATCCAGTGTGTACCAGAACACCTGGCCCAGGGCGGTGGCGTCAGGTCCCAGTTGCGGGGTGACATCGCCGGGTATTAATCCGGCAGGCAGGGCGTTCAGCTTTTCCAGGATTCGTGCCCGGCTCCAGTAGTATTCCACATCTTCATCAAAGATGATATAGATACTTGAGAACCCAAACATGGACGTGCTACGAATGCTTGTGACCCCCGGTATTCCGAGCAGGGCGGAGGTGAGCGGGTAGGTGATCTGGTCTTCGATATCCTGCGGGGAGCGTCCCATCCATTCGGTGAAAATGATCTGTTGGTTTTCTCCGATGTCGGGGATGGCATCCACAGGCACCGGGTCACGGGGAAGGATATCAATTTTCCAGTTAAACGGTGCTACGGAAATGCCCCATCCTATGAGGAATATAATCAGCAGCCAGGCCACAAGGCGGTTATCCAGGAAGAAACGAATGATTTTGTTTAGCATAGTCTCTTGAATTCTCCAATACCTTAACGCCGAAAAATATGGTTGGCCCTAAGACAAAGGTGCCATAAAAGTTTTGTTGGTATATCTTTAAGACACAGGCGATATCAGAAAAGGATCACCACGACATGATAGTCATTCAAAGATTGCATGTCTTAATTGGAGGAACGAGAACCGCCTCCGTTGTCTTCTTCTGCTTTGCGGTCGTAGTGGCAGCAGGCAGGAAGGTTTTCGTATACATCATCATCGGCCCTGACTTTTTCTGTGTCGTGACCTGCTTCAGCGATGCTTTCGTGCACCTCATCCAGGTCGACCTGGTTGGCATCGTAGCTCAGGGTCAGCATCCGGGTCTCCTGCGACCAGTTTGCAGATGTGACACCGTCAAGTGCGGCTGCATTTTCAATGCGTTCTTTGCACATGCCGCATGCGCCATATACTTTGAATTCGCTTTCTGTAGTGTTCTGTGCCATGGCCAGGCCAGGAAGGAACAACAGCATTGTTAGCAATAGTGTTTTCATAGGGTGGTATTATTTGGTTCATAGAATGTAATTACATACAAATAAACCTGTATTAGATGTATTTTGTTTTACACTATTTCATGAAAGCGTTGTAAGATTTACAGGTTGTCAATGGCGTTTCTGTTTGGGTTCTGCTTTTTCCTGTATTCACCCGGGGTCATTCCGATAACTTTCTTAAACTGGTTAGTGAGGTAGGCGTTGCTGCTGTATCCGAGTTCCCAGGCAATTTCACTCAGGCTGAGTTCATCGTAGGCCAGCAGTTCTTTGACTTTTTCTACTTTCTGTCTGATGATATACTGTTCGATGGTATTTCCTTCTATTGCTGAGAAGAGGTTGCTGATGTAATTATACTCATAGTGCAGTTCATCGGCAATCATTCCAGACCAGTTGACTCTGAGAGGTTTCTTTGAGTGATGGATTGTCTGGCGGATTAAGGTTTTGACTTTTTCAACAAGCAGGTTTTTCTTTTCGTCGATCAGTTCAAAGCCAGCCTGACGAATGGCATTTTCAAATTTTGCAAGCTGTTCCGGGGTGATTTGGGTGTTGTTCAGCTCGATATCTCCCAGGCTTACCTTTACCGGCTTCAGTCCGAGTTTTTCGGCTTCATCTCTAACGGCTGCAATACAGCGTGGGCAGACCATATTTTTGATGAAGAGCTTCATCTGTTTATATTTTCGTTATTAGCTGTTTTTTAGGTCAATTGCATGTGGTTATTTTTAAGCTGCCCCTATCTTCAGGGCGCTGGTGGGGGTTGTATCCTGTTTACCCAGGGCGTTGCCACTGGGCTGAACTGAATTGCCCTTTCAGGGCGTTC
>SLEW01000095.1 GCA_007124575.1 Bacteroidales bacterium
CCACGCACAACCTCCGCCTCCGTCAAAGGCTGCGGACCATCCAGTCCTTCAGCGATCTGCAACAGATGCTCGCAACTGGTTAAAATCGAAACCAAAAATATATACGGCAATAGTTTCTTTTTCATTTTTTCGATTTTTTATCTGGTTTACAACCCTCATTACCTGTCATTTTTCAATCCTCATTACCTCTCATTCTCATCATCTGCACAAAAAAACCATTCTCCCATCCTCATCCGAGATCATTTCTGCATCCCATTGCAAAGATATTCCCGGTAAGGAAACCTCCACCCTGCCCTCTTCGAACCGGATATCTTCCCGCTCGTTTACAAAAAGCATGGCTTGCCTGACAAACCATACCTGGTCCTGGATAACGGTTGCGATATCTTCATTGCTGACAAATAAATGGCTGTCTTCCCGGGCCAGGTTAAGAAATGTCTGATGCATGATCAGGGTGTCGCTGATGGCCTCGGCACTCATGGGGTCAAACCCCCGGAACTGCGGGATGGATTCAAACTGCAGCACCAGCTGCACTCCTTGCCGTTCCATGAAAGCTTTATGCCTGGATTGCCGTTGATCAATAAGTTTTGGGGTGTGCAAACCACTCAAGGCCCGGTAATGATCCAGGTTGGGCAGTTCAGTCTCATGCACATCAAATGTGGCCATAAAAAAGTCGTACAAATGATTTCCTCCTGCATAAAACGCCTCCTTCCATCCGGGGTGGTGTTTATCCAGTATATGACACATGGCCATCCCTGCCGCAAGGTGCCGTTGGCGCAAATCATTGCGACCGTAAACCGGGGCAGTCAGGTTTGACCAGAAATGTGAATGGTTGTAATTCAATTTGATCTCATCAACATCCGAACCATAGGTATTGTAAAACCGGTATTCGCAATAAAAGGCCGGCCCTTCCAGGTTTTCAACCGTTTTCTCGTAATGGATAAATTCAGATCCAATGATCTCCTCCCTTCTGAAGCGGCTGCTGAACAACAGGTTAAGCAATTCCCCGAAACGGTCCTCATCTTGTGTAAAGGCCAATTCATACAAAAGTTTTTGCTCGAATAATTTGATGGCGTCATTTTCCGGGTGTTCAGGGTAGAGAATCATTATAGCCGGGTTGTCATACTCAATGCCTTCTAAGTGATGAAACTGATAGGCATGGTGCATTTCGTGGAAAAGCACTGCATATACCTGGTCTTTGTTCATATAGGATGCATAACCATAATCGGCAATGGCAACCGGTACATCATTGATCTCTGTAATGGTCGACCCCATCAGCTGCAGCTCAGCCTGGGTGCCCAGGTACGTCCGGTCTGCAATTTTTTCGAATGACTCAGGAGGGTTTGGATGGTTGTATAAGATGGCAGGACCATTGACCCTGTATAGGCATACCGGCGAAAGTTCCATGCCGGGCCAGATATGGTCTGTTGCATGTTCTGCCTGTTCGTAAAATCCGGCAATCCCGTTTAAAAATAGGCTATCAACAGCCAGCATGCTGTGCTGCCCATTAACTTGTGCTGACAGGGCAAAGATCAGCAGAATAGAAAATAGTTGCTTTTGCATTTCAAGGTTATTTATGGCTAAAACAGCCCGGGAAGACCTCTTTGCTGAATATATGAAGGATTCACATGGTACAATATCTGCATAGGCTGAGTTCGCGGGCTAAAATATGGGTTTGCCTGTAAATATATTGAAAAAAACGACATAAAGTGGTTTCCACAAATCAATCAGGTAAGTATGAACATAGTTTTTTCTTAACTTAGAGACATGTAACCTGAGTAATGCAGGGTAAATCCAAATTCAAAAATCATGACCACACACAAGGACACCGAACCCAAACTGGTTTTCACCGGGCAGGCATGGGAAGCTGAAATGCTGAAAAACATCCTGGAACAAGAGGGGATTTCCGCCTACATCAATAACGAAGCCACCGGCAACATGTTTCCGTTTCTGACCACCCCCGGCATGGGTGCCGTGAAACTGGTCGTGGCCAAAGAAGATTTTGAAAAGGCCAAAGCGCTGGTCAGCGAGTTTGAAAAGGGT
This sequence comes from Bacteroidales bacterium, assembly GCA_007124575.1. Taxonomy (GTDB): domain Bacteria; phylum Bacteroidota; class Bacteroidia; order Bacteroidales; family UBA7960; genus PUPG01. The sequence continues at coordinate 2,041 of SLEW01000095.1, forward strand.
CGGTTTGACTAATTGGAGGAAGCACCATCCTGCCCATCATTGCAGAAAAATATAAGATCCCGGCGCCAAGCCTGGAAAGCATAATGAAGTGCGAACATAAGTACTGGAGCCGCCTTGAGCAAAACAAGGTAATTCCACGCAGCATACCGGTATTTAAGGCTTTCGACCCTTTTGAGACAAATGCCTACCAGAGAATCGAGCTGATCCCACCATTCTGGATCAAGCCCATCAAATCATATCGCTCAGTTCTTGCCTACAGGATAAACAGCGAATATCAGTTTGACGAGATCATCAAAGAAGTGCGCAAACAAGTCAATTACATTGCAGAACCCTTCAACTACTTGTTTCAGGCGTACAACCTGCCACATGAGTTTGCCAGTATGGGGGAAACCATGATCGCGGAAACGCCGATCACAGGTCATCAATGTACCGTGGAAGGCTATGTGCACGATGGCGAAGTGGTCATATATGGCATTGTGGATTCGGTAACTGATGGAATGCATAACTCCTTCACCAGGTATGAATACCCATCTTCCCTGCCGCAGGAAATTCAGTTCAGGATGGCTGACCTGGCCAGGCGTGTAATCACCCAGGCAGGGCTCAACAACTCTCCATTTAAATATCATGACCTGTTATAAGGCAAGTGCCGGGAAATTGAAATTTTTGTAATTGAAAACCCGTTGTAACCAGACAAACAAAACCCATCACCCATGTTCGGTGCCCTGAGTAAGCTGCTCTTCAAAAAGAAATGGAAAGAAGACCATTCGCATCTCCCCCACCTCAATGACCGGGAAATGGAATACTATCTCCGGACATCCGCCCGGGTGAACAAGCATCTGCCCAGGGATATCCAAATCAAAAAAGCCGCAGAAATGGCGGCGGATGAGTATTCCGGGGACGGGATACACTATTGAGCGTGTAATGATGCCACCTAAAGCAGAAAACACCAGATAAGGGGGTCAGCATACTCCGGAATCACAGCTTACTTACTATCCTCCCTCTCTTCCAGTTCATCACGGATCCTGTCAAGAAAAACCACGTAATCGCTGTCCGGGTATTGGGTGGCAAAATCCCCAATTACCACGGGCAGTTCGTCGTGAGGTTGCCTGATCGCATATTGATCGGCGATGTAGGCTGCCATAAAAAATTCAAGTGGCGCCCCCGAAAAGATTTCCGGTACTCTGTCCAGGGTGTGGGCCATGACCTGCCTGGCCTCCCGCTTTTCCGCTCTGATTTTTACAAATTCGTCATAGTCAAAGGCCGGATCGGTGTATATATGATGCCAGTAAGTGTACAGCAGGTAATCATAGGCTCTCAGTGAGCTGAAAAACCAGGGGTTGGCCGTAGAAACAGCCGAAAGCGCATCTTCCCAGATCTCAAAAACCTCGTCAGGCACCATCCGGTCACCGGCCATCATGCGCAAGTAATTTGACGAGGCAACCACCGTCCTGGCAACCTGGTAATACAACTGCCGGTCTGTTTTTATTAGTTCGCAGATGTCTTGTGATAGCATCCCGGCATAATACGCTGAGTCGATCTTTTCCATCTCTATTTTCAGATCAGCCAGCAGGGCCTTGTTAACTGCCTGGTAATTTGATATGTCAAACGGGTATTCATAAATGCAGGCACGTGGATCCTGGTGGTTAAAGGAATTGTAAAAAGCCTGGATATCGCAGAATTCGCCATCCATTTCAAAGCCTTCCGAAGGGTCAAAGAACAATTGGACGTGATACTCACCACCGGGTTCCACGATCAGCGACGGGGATCCATAAAAAAGAAAGTTTACAAATGCCGGACGTTCGGTAGTTCTGGTAAAACTGAAATTGCCTTCCGGGCACAGCTCTGCATGGTCGGTAAAATCGCGGTGTACAACCCCGTTGACTGTCTCTGTGGATGCGATTCTTTCGCGCGGCTGTCCGGAATAATGACCGCTGATGACAACTTCTTTTTGCTCCGTGGTGCATCCGGCAAGCAGGATGACAAGCAATAAAATCAGATTAAAGATTGGCTTCATGGTGGCAAATAAATAGGTTTTGAAGTAAAAATACACAAAAAGCACCACGAAAGCTGTGATAATTTTTGCCTTTCTGTTAATCATAGGATTGCAGGAATGATTGAAAAGCCTTTCTGCCATAGCCAACAACCAGATCACACAATATGACAAAAAAATAGTATCATTGAGCCGAAAGGTGGAGACCAGAATTCACGCAAAGTGTACATCCTTATTTGCTGAAAAGTGTACATTGTTATTTGCCGATTACATCTGGACTATACGCTAAGCATGATTGGCAACAAACTGGGATACAGAATAAACTTCATTACCTGGGGTGTTTCCGTTGGCTTGCTGCTGACATTTTTCCTGCTCAGGCTATATGTATTGAAATCGTTCCGCAACCCAAGGGCGCGCAGGTTGCTGATATGGTCCCTGGTGTTTTTAATTCTCACGGTACTGATCCCCGCCGTAGAACACCTGCCTATACTTAAAAGGCTTCACGCCATTTTCTTCTTTTCAATCACCCTGTTTTTGTTTGTACTAAGCAAGTGGGTGCTTCCTGAGTAAACATGTTTTTTCTTTATATTTGAGGACATTAATGCTCGTTTTTTTCGGAAAGGAAAGAAAACTTTATAAAATAAACGGATTTTTTATGCCGCATGACATCAAAGCCAGCAACGCGTTTGTAATAAATCTGGCATATTATCGAAAGAAAGATTGGTACCGTTTCATCAAAATTATTGATGACAGATTTAGCAAGCACGATACCTGGCATGAGTGGCATAAAGATTTTCAGAAAACAAAACGGAATTTGATTAACCATGGATTTTTACCTCTGCGAGCCTCAGCGAAACCATCAGCGGACCTCTGCGAGAAACCAAAACCACAAAGCATTGATTAACTGTATTTTGCAAAACTATAAACACATAAAATGCTTGAAAGCATTGCTACGCTATTCTGTAAATGCCATTGGGGCATATCGGATACCGCCACAACTTGAGGTGCCAAATTGGTTCCTCAAGTTTGAAAAATGCCGGTTTGAATAACACGCGGTGCAAAACGCACAATTTGAACATGCGGCCTGCGATGTTCGTTTTACTTTCAAAAAGAAGCAGGATATGAAACTCAAATACCACATCACCGGAATGACCTGCGGGGGTTGCGCAGCCAAGGTAAAAAGCGTTTTCCTCAAACACCCCGACGTGCTTGCCGCTGAAGTCAGCCACCAGAAAGGTGCGGCTTGGGTTCAGGCAGACCGTAAACCCGACCGCCAGAAGCTGGACAAGCTATTGAGCGATGCAGGGGACTACCACATCACCGGGGTCGATGACCACACTGATGGACCGGAAACAACGACAACCGAGGGTGCCGAAGCACACAAAGCGCATACAGGGCCCGATCAGGAGGGCGCATCCCCATTGGAAACCTATAAACCACTTATCCTGATCTTTCTCTTTGTGGCAGGCATTGCAGCCATTGCTTCTTTCCAGGACCAGGTCTTCTCCTGGCATCAGTGGATGCGCTATTTCATGGCCGGATTCTTCATCGTGTTTTCCTTCTTTAAGTTCCTCGACCTGAAAGGATTTGCCCGTTCCTATGCGATGTACGACCTGCTGGCAAAACAATGGAAAGGCTATGGATACGTCTATCCCTTCATGGAGCTTGGCCTGGGCATCTTGTATATAACGGCCATTCACCTGACTGCCACACATATAGCAACCATCCTGATTATGGGTTTCAGCAGCATAGG
>SLEW01000155.1 GCA_007124575.1 Bacteroidales bacterium
CCTGCCGATGTAGCTCAGGGGTAGAGCGTTTCCTTGGTAAGGAAGAGGCCACGGGTTCAATTCCCGTCATCGGCTCTACTGTTAATATGAAATCATTTGTTGAATCCCTTTAATTAATCTTAAACACCAGTAAGATATGGCAAAAGAAAAATTTGAACGCACGAAGCCGCACGTGAACATTGGTACCATCGGTCACGTCGACCACGGTAAAACCACGCTCACCGCTGCGATTACTCAAGTCTTGGCAGAAAAAGGCTGGTCTGAAATCAGATCTTTCGATTCTATCGACAATGCACCCGAGGAAAAGGAAAGAGGTATCACCATCAATACTGCACATGTTGAGTACCAAACAGAAACGCGTCACTATGCACACGTTGACTGTCCTGGTCACGCCGACTACGTAAAGAACATGGTAACAGGTGCCGCCCAGATGGACGGATCAATCCTCGTGGTTGCTGCTACTGACGGCCCTATGCCCCAGACCCGCGAGCACATTCTTTTGGCGCGTCAGGTTGGTGTTCCCGCACTGGTTGTGTTTATGAACAAGGTAGACCTCGTGGATGATGAAGAACTCCTCGAACTCGTCGAAATGGAAATCCGCGAATTGCTTTCCTTCTATGACTTTGATGGAGACAATATTCCTGTGATACAGGGATCAGCACTTGGTGGTCTTAACAACGAGCCCAAGTGGGTAGAGAAAGTTGTTGAACTCATGGAAGCTGCCGACAACCACATCCCACTGCCGCAACGTGATGTTGACAAGGACTTCCTCATGCCTGTTGAAGACGTATTCTCCATTACAGGACGTGGTACTGTTGCCACTGGACGTATTGAAACCGGTGTTATCAAAACTGGTGACCCCGTTGACATTATCGGTATGGGCGCTGAAAAGCTTAAATCCGTTGTAACCGGTGTGGAAATGTTCCGCAAGATCCTCGACCGTGGTGAAGCCGGTGACAACGCAGGTCTCCTCTTGCGTGGTATCGACAAAGATGCCATCTCACGTGGTATGGTTATTTGTAAGCCTGGATCCGTTAAGCCACACAGCAAATTTAAAGCTGAGGTCTATATCCTGAAGAAAGAAGAAGGTGGACGTCACACGCCATTCGGCAACAAATACCGTCCGCAGTTCTTCTTCCGTACCACTGACGTAACAGGTGAGATCTACATGCCCGAAGGACGCGAAATGGTAATGCCCGGTGATAACCTTACCATTACTGTTGAACTGATCGCTGACGTGGCAATGGACAAAGGTCTCCGTTTCGCAATCCGTGAAGGTGGACGTACGGTAGGTGCCGGTCAGGTAACTGAGATCATTGACTAAATATCCCCTATAAAGGTTTTTTGGCGGCGCGGAACACATGCCGTCAAAAAACCTGATTTACGGGTGTAGCTCAATTGGTAGAGTAGCGGTCTCCAAAACCGTTGGTTGAGGGTTCGATTCCTTCCACCCGTGCAAACGATTAGAATATTCCTGAACTATGAAGAAAATCAGAGCCTATATCAGCGAATCCTATGATGAATTAATCAACAAGGTTTCCTGGCCTTCCTGGAGCGAGCTGCAAAGCAGCGCTGTGGTTGTATCTATTGCTTCCCTGATAATCGCAATGGTCGTTTATCTGATGGATATATCCTTTAGCTCCGTTCTTGAACAATTTTACCGTCTCTTTTTGTAAACATTCTGTGAGTGTCCGGCCAGGGGATTATTCTGATTGTTTTTACCTGGTTTTTGATGGCGGACATGTAAACATTGCGGAATAGACCTCGTTAAACATTATGAGCGAACAAGTGAAAAAATGGTACGTCGTACGAGCGGTAAGCGGTGGCGAAAAAAAGGTAAAACGATACCTTGAAAACGAAATCTCACGGCTTGGACTTGAAGACTATATTTCGCAGGTGCTCATTCCTACTGAAAAGGTTTATCAGGTACGTAAAGGAAAAAAGATCAGCGCCGAGCGCAACTATTTTCCTGGCTATGTACTGATAGAAGCCACTTTGGCAGGCGAGATTCCGCATATCATTAAGAATGTGCCCGGCGTACTGGGTTTTCTGGGCTCTGATGGTGACCCGGTACCGCTAAGACAGTCAGAAGTGAACAGGATTTTAGGAAAGGTAGATGAACTGTCCGGGCAAGAAGAAGAACTTACCGTACCATTTATTGTAGGTGAGACGGTTAAGGTAACAGACGGTCCTTTTAACAGCTTTTCAGGTGTTATCGAAGAAATCAATGAAGAGAAGAAAAAAGTGAAAGTGATGGTGAAGATTTTCGGACGAAAGACACCTCTGGAGCTGAGCTTCATGCAAGTGGAAAAAGAATAACGGGCCATATGGCTGCGATGTTACGGTCGTGCCTGGCACATGTTAGCTTACCCTTGCAGAAGATGTTAATCCCCTTATTTGAAAAACAAGCAAACAATGGCAAAAGAAGTTAGTGGAATTATCAAGCTGCAAATTAAAGGAGGTGCTGCAAACCCTTCGCCCCCCGTTGGTCCCGCGTTGGGTGCCAAAGGGGTGAATATTATGGAGTTTTGCAAGCAGTTCAACGCCCGTACGCAGGACAAGGCAGGTAAGGTGATCCCTGTGATCATTACAGTGTTTAAGGACAAGTCCTTCAACTTTATCATCAAGACCCCGCCTGTCGCTGTACAGTTACGCGAAGCAGCAAAGATCAAGTCGGGTTCTGCAGAACCTAACAGGGCGAAAGTAGCAACCATTACCTGGGATAAGGTAAAGACTATCGCTGAAGATAAGATGCCAGACCTGAACTGCTTTACGGTTGACTCTGCCATGAACATGGTGGCAGGCACTGCACGCAGTATGGGTATACGTATCAAAGGGGAACGCCCGGCTTAATGCCTGTTTTTGCGGGCATGGGCTATGTTTTAATCAAGCTTAACGCAATCGAAAAATGGCTAAAATAACAAAAAAACAGAAAGAAGCTTTAGCAAAGTACGATAAAAACACGGTTTATCCCTTATCCGAAGCGGCCGAATTAGTGAAAAAGATCAACTATGCCGGTTTTGACGCCTCCGTCGATATGGATATCCGCCTGGGTGTAGACCCGCGGAAAGCAAACCAGATGGTCCGTGGCGTTGTTACCCTGCCGCATGGATCAGGAAAAACTGTGCGTGTACTCGTGCTCTGTACGCCTGAAAAGGAAGAAGAAGCAAAAGAAGCCGGAGCTGATTACGTTGGCCTGGATGAGTATGTGGAGAAGATCAAAGGTGGTTGGACAGATGTGGATGTGGTAATTACCACCCCCAACGTCATGCCTAAAGTCGGTGCCCTCGGACGTATCCTCGGGCCACGCGGACTTATGCCCAACCCTAAAGCCGGTACCGTTACCATGGATATTGCCAAAGCTGTATCAGAGGTGAAAGCGGGTAAAATCGACTTTAAAGTGGATAAGTATGGTATTGTTCACGTTGGTATCGGGAAAGTATCTTTCGATAAGGAAAAGATCATGGATAATGCCAAAGAGCTCATTCAGACAATTATGCGGTTGAAACCTGCAGCTGCCAAGGGTACTTATATGCGAAGCATCTATATGTCGAGCACCATGAGCCCCGGCATCCAGGTAGAAACCAAATCAGTAACATTATAAACAAAAAGGTGTTTCACCTTTAAAGATGTTAACGCTTTATGAAAAGTAGAGAAGAAAAATATCAGATTCTTGAATCGCTGACCGAAAAGCTCAAAAACAGCGAAGTCATTTATCTGACTGATACTTCCGACTTGAATGTGGAAACCATAAATAACCTGAGAAGGCTTTGTTTCCGCAGGAATGTCACCATGGAAGTAGTGAAAAACACCTTGCTGAAGAAAGCTATGGGGCAAAGTGAGAAAGACCTGGAGCCTCTGTATGAGACCCTGGCCGGACCCACTTCCCTGATGCTTTCTGACACAGGCAACGTCCCCGCAAAGCTGATAAAAGAGTTTCAAAAAGCCCGAAAGCTTGAAAAACCTGTTATCAAAGGTGCATATGTGGGAGAGTCCTTCTACATAGGAGCTGATCAGCTTGACATACTTGCCAGTATCAAGTCTAAGGAAGAGTTGATTGGCGACGTGATCGGACTGCTGCAATCACCAGCCACCAATGTGATCTCTGCCCTGCAATCGGGTGGAAACACCCTGTCGGGCCTGGTAAAAACGCTTTCCGAAAAAGAAGAAGGCTAAATAAACTCATTCATCATCAATTTTTTGAACAGTAAAACCCAATAAAAACAATAAGAAAATGGCAGATTTGAAAGATTTTGCAGAAAAGTTGGTTAACCTGACCGTGAAAGAGGTCAACGAGTTAGCTACAATCTTGAAAGACGAATATGGAATTGAGCCCGCAGCTGCTGCTCCTGTAGCTGTTGCTGCTGGCGCTGAAGGTGGCGGCGAAGCTGCTGAGGAACAGACCGAATTTGACGTGATCCTCAAGGCACCCGGCTCTTCTAAACTGGCAGTAGTTAAGCTCGTGAAAGAACTCACAAGCCTCGGCCTGAAAGAATCAAAAGAACTTGTAGACGGTGCACCCAAAGCCATCAAAGAAGGAGTTACAAAGGATGAAGCTGAATCGTTGAAAAAACAACTTGATGAAGCTGGTGCAGAGGTAGAGATAAAGTAAAGCTGAATTTACTACAACATAAAGATTAGACTTCTGCCGAATGAACCATTCGATGTAGAAGTCTGATCTTTATTACAAGATATCCTGTTTCTTCTTTTTTTAGCTTTTAGTAACTTCAAACCTTCATACCTTGGTAGCAAAACAAAAACACGCAGAAAGGGTCAACTTTGGAACAGTTACTGCCCACTTTGATTATCCTGATTTTCTCGAAATCCAGATAAAGTCCTTCCAGGACTTTTTCCAATTAGAGACGACCCCCGAAAATCGTAAGAATGAGGGGCTCTTCAAAGTGTTCAGTGAGAACTTTCCCATCTCAGATGCCAGAAACAACTTCGTCCTGGAGTTTCTGGACTATTTTATTGACCCCCCGAAATATTCAATCCAGGAATGTATCGAAAGAGGACTCACATACAGCGTCCCGTTAAAAGCTAAATTAAAGCTCTATTGTACGGATCCTGAGCATGAAGATTTCGAGACCATTATCCAGGACGTATACCTGGGAACTATTCCCTACATGACTCCGCGAGGTACCTTCCTCATTAACGGTGCAGAAAGGGTGGTCGTTTCACAGTTGCATCGTTCGCCTGGCGTTTTCTTCGGAACCAGCGTACATGCAAACGGAACACAACTTTACAGTGCCCGGATCATCCCCTTCAAAGGATCCTGGATAGAGTTTGCCACCGATATTAACAGCGTCATGTACGCCTATATCGACCGCAAAAAGAAATTGCCTGTTACCACACTCTTGCGGGCCATTGGATTTGAAACCGATAAGGAGATCCTGGAAATCTTTGATCTGGCCGATGAGGTGAAGGTAACAAAAACCGGTCTGAAAAAATATGTTGGACGCAAACTGGCCGCCAGGGTTCTCCGCTCATGGGTCGAGGATTTTGTAGACGAAGATACCGGGGAAGTGGTTTCTATTGAACGTACCGAGGTCATCATCGACCGTGAAACCGTTCTGGAAAACGAACATATTGAGCAAATTCTTGATGCGGGGGTTAAGACAATCATCCTGCACAAGGAAGGCCTTAACGTCAATGATTATATCCTGGTTTATAACACCCTGCAGAAGGATACCACCAACTCTGAAAAAGAGGCTGTGGAATTTATATATCGCCTGTTGCGCAATGCCGATCCGCCCGATGACGAAACGGCACGAAGCATGATCGAAAAGCTTTTCTTCTCCGATAAGCGTTATGACCTTGGTGATGTGGGGCGTTACCGTATCAACAGGAAGCTTAATCTGGATACACCCATGGATGTGAAGGTGCTTACAAAGGAAGACATCATTTGCATCGTAAAATACCTCATTGAACTTGTTAATGCGAAGGCTGATGTGGATGATATCGACCACCTCAGCAACCGCCGTGTACGTACCGTTGGAGAGCAGCTTTATGCACAGTTTGGTGTGGGCCTGGCACGTATGGCGCGTACCATCCGGGAGAGGATGAACGTACGCGATAACGAAGTGTTTGCCCCCACCGATCTCATTAATGCCAAAACACTTTCTTCTGTCATTAATTCTTTCTTTGGCACCAACCAGCTTTCTCAGTTCATGGATCAAACAAATCCGCTGGCTGAGATTACCCACAAAAGACGTATGTCTGCACTAGGCCCTGGTGGTCTCTCACGTGAAAGAGCCGGTTTTGAGGTACGTGACGTTCACTTTACACACTACGGAAGACTTTGTACTATTGAAACTCCTGAAGGTCCCAACATCGGACTGATATCTTCGCTTTGCGTATTTGCTAAGGTGAATGAACTTGGATTCATTGAAACCCCGTATTTTAAGGTGGAGGATGGTAAAGTACGCCATGATCAGCCACCACTCTATCTCTCGGCTGAAGAAGAAGAAACAGAGATTATCAGCCAGTCGAATGTGCCGCTAAAGAAAGATGGCGCCTTCGAGGATGACAGGATCAAGGTGAGATACCAGGCCGACTACCCCATTGTTGAGCCGCAAAAGATCAATCTCATGGATGTCGGACCCAACCAGATCGCCTCAATCGCTGCTTCGCTTATTCCATTCCTGGAGCATGACGATGCCAACAGGGCACTGATGGGAAGTAACATGATGCGTCAGGCAGTACCGCTTATCAAACCTGAGGTGCCTATTGTAGGCACAGGTCTTGAAAAACGCGTGGCTAATGACTCCAGAGTGCTGCTGCACGCTGAGGGTGATGGTACCGTCGAATATGTGGATGCGGACTCTATCGTTATCCGCTATTCACGTTCTGAAGAAGAAAGACTGGTGAGCTTTGAAGACGACGTAAAAACCTATCAGCTTACCAAATTCGCCAAAACAAACCAAAATACCTGCCTGAGCCTGAAACCCATAGTGAAGAAAGGCCAGCGTGTGAAAAAAGGCGAATTGCTATCAGAAGGTTATGCCACACAAAATGGTGAGCTTGCCCTTGGACGTAACTTGAAAGTGGCTTTTATGCCCTGGAAAGGTTACAACTTTGAGGATGCCATCGTGGTATCCGAAAAAATCGTGCACGACGACATGTTTACTTCAATCCACATAGAAGAATTTTCTCTCGATGTGCGTGATACAAAACGTGGTGCCGAAGAGCTTACAGCCGACATTCCCAATGTAAGCGCTGATGCCATTAAGGACCTTGATGAAAATGGTCTTATCCGTATAGGTGCAGAAGTGAATGAAGGCGACATCCTGATTGGTAAGATCACTCCCAAAGGGGAAACCGATCCAACACCTGAGGAAAAACTGTTGCGGGCCATCTTCGGCGATAAGGCGGGTGACGTGAAAGACGCATCCCTGAAAGCACCCCCGGCTACAAAAGGTGTGATCGTAGACAAGAAACTCTTTTCCCGCATTATCAAAGACCGGAAGGCAAAAACCAAGGAGAAAGCATTCATTGAGAAGCTGGATGAAGAATTCAATCAGAAAGCTGGTGAAATCAGGAACAAGCTGGTGGATAAACTCATCATACTTGTTTCCGGCAAGACTTCCCAAGGGGTTACCAATAGCCTGAAAGAATCTGTTGTGCCCAAGGGGACGAAGTTTACGCAGAAGATCCTGCACGGTCTTGACTACAATACGATTAACCCCAATAACTGGACGACCGACAAGAAGAAGAATCAGCTCATCAAAGAGCTGTTGCATAACTACTCCATTGAGTATAAGGATTTGCTGGGTACACATAATCGCCGTAAGTTCACTGCCACTGTGGGTGATGAGCTTCCTACAGGCATTGTACAGCTTGCAAAAGTTTATATGGCCAAGAAGCGAAAACTCAAGGTAGGAGATAAAATGGCAGGTCGCCATGGTAATAAAGGGATTGTTGCCAAAATCGTACGCCAGGAGGATATGCCCTTCCTTTCAGACGGTACCCCCGTAGATATTGTGCTGAACCCGTTGGGTGTACCATCCAGGATGAACCTGGGCCAGATTTATGAAACGGTGCTCGGGTGGGCTGGAGAAAAGCTTGATATGAAGTTTGCCACTCCGATTTTTGATGGTGCGCATATCGACCAGATAAATGAGTACCTTAACAAGGCAAACCTGCCGGAAAACGGCAAAGTGTATCTATATGATGGCGGAACCGGTGAGCGATTTGACCAGACTGCCACTGTGGGTGTGATCTACATGCTTAAGCTGGGCCATATGGTAGAGGACAAGATGCATGCACGCTCCATAGGACCTTATTCATTGATTACGCAACAGCCACTGGGCGGTAAAGCACAGTTTGGTGGTCAGCGGTTTGGTGAAATGGAAGTATGGGCTCTGGAAGCTTTTGGTGCTGCTAATGTGCTCCAGGAGATATTGACGGTAAAATCTGATGACGTGATAGGCCGCGCGAAAACATATGAAGCCCTCGTGAAGGGTGATAACATGCCTATTCCCGGCGTTCCTGAATCGTTCAATGTGCTTGTGCATGAGTTGAGAGGTTTGGGCCTCAATATTACTTTCGACTGATCAATACCTGCAGTCGCAAATTAAAATGAACTACGTTCTTTAACAAAAAAAGATATATGGCTTTCAGAAAAGATTCCAACGTCAAAAGCAACTTCTCCAACATTACCATAAGCCTGGCTTCTCCTGAATCAATGCTGGAAAGGTCACATGGAGAGGTGTTGAAACCGGAGACCATAAACTATCGCACTTACAAACCAGAACGTGATGGTTTGTTTTGCGAGAGGATTTTTGGTCCGGTTAAGGACTGGGAATGCCATTGTGGCAAATATAAGCGTATACGTTACAAGGGCATCGTATGCGACCGTTGTGGTGTAGAGGTTACGGAGAAAAAGGTGCGCCGTGAGCGTATGGGACACATAAAACTGGTTGTTCCCGTGGCACATATTTGGTTTTTCCGTACTTTGCCCAACAAGATCGGATACCTGTTGGGTTTACCATCAAAAAAACTTGATCAGATCATATACTATGAACGCTATGTGGTCATTAATGCCGGCGCAAAAGCCGATGAGCTGAATTTTATGGACTTCCTCACTGAGGAAGAGTATTTTAACGCATTGGAATCCATTCCCCTGGAGAACCAAATGCTTGAAGATGACGACCCAAACAAGTTTGTAGCAAGGATGGGTGCCGATGCACTCAAAGAATTGCTTACCAAGCTTGATCTTAATCAGCTTTCTTATGACCTCAGGCATAAAGCCAACACCGAAACCTCGCAGCAACGTAAGGCTGATGCGTTAAAGCGTTTGCAGGTGGTAGAGGCATTCCGCGATGCACAAAAAACCATTGAAAACCGTCCTGACTGGATGATTGTCGACGTGGTTCCTGTAATTCCACCGGAGCTCAGGCCTCTTGTGCCCCTGGATGGCGGTCGCTTTGCTACGAGCGACCTAAACGACCTTTACCGTCGTGTCATTATCCGGAATAACCGGCTTAAACGCCTTATGGAGATTAAAGCGCCTGATGTAATCCTGCGTAACGAGAAACGGATGCTTCAGGAGGCTGTTGACTCATTGTTCGACAACTCGCGCAAGACAAACGCGGTCAAAACGGAATCAAACAGGCCCCTGAAGTCACTTTCCGACAGTTTGAAAGGTAAGCAGGGCCGATTCCGTCAGAACCTGCTTGGTAAGCGAGTGGACTATTCCGCGCGTTCGGTGATTGTGGTAGGTCCGGAATTAGGATTGCACGAATGTGGAATACCAAAAGAAATGGCTTCGGAGCTGTTCAAGCCCTTTATTATCAGGAAGATGCTTGAAAGAGGCATTGTGAAAACAGTGAAGTCAGCCAAAAAAATTGTAGACCGGAAGGATCCTGTAGTATGGGATATTCTGGAGAACGTGTTAAAAGGCCATCCCGTGCTGCTTAACCGTGCGCCTACGCTTCACAGGCTTGGTATCCAGGCTTTTCAGCCCAAACTTATTGAAGGTAAGGCCATTCAGCTGCATCCGTTGGTGTGTACTGCATTTAACGCCGACTTTGACGGTGACCAGATGGCGGTTCACCTGCCATTGGGTAATGCTGCCATATTGGAAGCACAGCTTCTTATGCTTGCATCCCACAATATTCTAAACCCCGCAAATGGTGCACCTATCGCCGTTCCATCGCAGGATATGGTTCTGGGTTTGTATTATATGACCAAAGGCAGGAAAAGCACCAAAGAGCATCCAGTGAAGGGTGAGGGATTGACCTTCTACGGTGCCGAAGAGGTCATTATCGCGCACAACGAAGGAGCTGCCGACCTGCATGCCGTGATCAAGGTGCGGGTGCCTGTGAAGGAAAAAGGAAAACTGGTGCATAAGATTGTGGAAACCACCGTAGGCCGTGTGTTGTTTAACAGGGTAATTCCTGAAGGATACGGCTTCATTAACAAGCTGCTTACCAAAAAGGCCCTTCGTGATGTCATTGGCGGCATCATGAAAGAAACCGGTATCTCCCGTACTTCCCAATTCCTTGATGACATTAAAGACCTTGGTTTTGACCTGGCTTTCCGCGGAGGGTTGTCTTTTAATCTGGGTGATATCATTGTGCCGGAAGAAAAGCAAATCCTCATTAACCAGGCTGATACCCAGGTAGAAGAGGTGCGTGGCAATTACAGCATGGGCTTCATCACCAATACAGAGCGTTATAACCAGATCATCGACATTTGGACACATACTAACGCCAAGCTTACCAAGGTGTTGATTGACAAAACCACCGCCGACAACCAGGGGTTCAATCCTGTATTCATGATGCTCGACTCCGGGGCAAGGGGATCCAAAGAACAGATCCGCCAGTTGTCAGGCATGCGTGGTCTTATGGCTAAGCCACAGAAATCAGGAGCCAAAGGAGGCGAAATCATCGAGAACCCCATCTTATCCAACTTTAAGGAAGGCCTTTCAGTTCTTGAATACTTTATCTCCACACACGGTGCACGTAAAGGTCTGGCCGATACTGCCCTTAAAACAGCAGACGCCGGATACCTGACGCGCCGACTGGTGGACGTTGCACAGGATGTTATAATCAATGAGAGTGACTGCGGTACCTTGCGAGGCCTTACTGCTACCGCCCTCAAGAATATGGAGGAGACTGTGGAAACACTCTACGACCGTATCCTCGGACGTAACTCCCTGCATGATATTTATCATCCCATTTCAGGAGACCTTATTGTCAAAGCTGGTGATGAGCTAACAGAAGAAATTTCTGAGGTAATTGAGGAGTCGCCTATTGAGGCAGTTGAAATTCGTTCCGTGTTGACCTGTGAGTCGAAATCCGGTGTGTGTGCCAAATGCTATGGCCGCAACCTGGCCACAGGCCGTAAGGTACAGAAGGGTGAATCTGTTGGCGTGATTGCCGCTCAGTCTATTGGTGAGCCCGGAACCCAGCTTACATTGCGTACCTTCCATGTAGGTGGTACAGCCTCCAACATTGCCACGGCCTCCAAGATCATTGCAAAATATGCAGGTGTACTTGAGATCGACGAACTTCGTTCTGTGCCTTTTGTCAGTGAAACAGGAAAAAAACACCAGGTGGTTATCGGAAGATCTGCAGAGATGCGAATCGTAGATAAGAACACACAGATGGTGCTTACCAGCCAGAATATCCCTTATGGAGCAACCTTGTATTATAAGGATGGTGACGAGGTGCAGGGTGGTGACCTCATCTGTGAGTGGGATCCATACAATGCCGTCATAGTGTCTGACAAGCCCGGTAAGGTTGTCTACAACAATATGAAAGAGGGTTCTACATTCCGTACCGACTCCGATGAGCAGACGGGTTATTATGAAAAGGTCATCATCGACTCTAAGGATAAAACAAGTAACCCATCAATAAGCATAGTCAGCAAAGACGGGAAAACAGAGCGTGTGTATGACATGCCTGTGGGTGCTCACGTGGTTATCAACGAAGACAAGGAGGTGAAGCCTGGTACTATTATAGCCAAGATTCCCCGTGCCGTTGGTAAGTCTGGTGACATCACAGGTGGTCTGCCGCGTATCACAGAGCTTTTTGAAGCGCGTAATCCGTCTGACCCTGCTGTTGTTTCTGAAATTGATGGTGTGGTATCTTTTGGCAAGAAGATTAAGCGGGGTAACCGCGAGGTGATCATCACCTCCAAAACAGGAGATGAAAAACGCTATCTTGTGCCTTTGACCAAACAGATCCTTGCTCAGGAAAACGACTTTGTGAAGGCCGGAACGCCATTGTCGGACGGCCCGACCACTCCGGCGGATATCCTCTCGATCAAAGGACCTACAGCCGTGCAGGAATATATTGTGAACGAAGTTCAGGAGGTATATAGGTTGCAGGGTGTAAAGATCAATGACAAGCATTTTGAGGTCATAGTGCGCCAAATGATGCGTAAGGTTGTCATTGAAGATCCCGGCGACACACGATTCCTTGAAAATGAAATTGTTAACAAGGTGGAGTTCATGGAGGAAAACGACAGCCTCTTTGGCCAGAAAGTGGTGATAGAGCCCGGAGATTCTTCACTTAAGCCCGGCCAGATAATCACGGCCCGCAAGCTTCGGGATGAAAACTCCGTGCTGAAACGTAAGGACAAGAACCTTGTAGAGGCGAGGGATGCCAGCGGAGCGACTGCCCGTCAGCAGCTTCAGGGCATTACCAAAGCTTCGCTGCAGACCAAGAGCTTCATATCTGCTGCCTCATTCCAGGAAACCACCAAGGTGCTTA
Organism: Bacteroidales bacterium; assembly: GCA_007124575.1. Taxonomy (GTDB): domain Bacteria; phylum Bacteroidota; class Bacteroidia; order Bacteroidales; family UBA7960; genus PUPG01. The sequence continues at coordinate 12,723 of SLEW01000155.1, forward strand.
CCGATGCCGCAGTAAATGCGAAAACCGACAGGCTTAACGGCCTGAAGGAAAATGTGATCGTAGGTCACCTGATCCCTGCCGGCACTGGTCTGCGGGAATATGACAAGATCATCGTGGGATCCATGGAAGAATACAAGTTGCTGATGGCTTCCAAAGAAGAGGCAAAAGAGGTTTAAATAAAAACCGAAGAGTAAGTAAATCTAAAAAATAGCGCAAAACTAATCGGGGGGCATGATGGCGATTACATCATGCCCCGATTGTTCAAAAATTATTTTAAGATAAAGGAAAGGAAAATTTTATGTCCGAACAAAAAAAATCAGATAAGCAAATCAACATTGAACTTAGCGAAGAAGTGTCCGAAGGCATATATGCTAACCTGGCTATTATTACGCATTCCAACACCGAGTTTGTGGTTGATTTTGCACGCATGATGCCTGGCGTGCCCAAAGCTAAGGTGAAGTCACGCATCGTGCTGACACCGCAACATGCCAAGAGGCTGATGAATGCCCTTAAGGACAATATCGCCAAATTTGAGTCTATCCATGGACCGATTAAGGACATAAAAGGTCCTGGTTTGCCCATGAATCTGGGAGGTCCTACCGCCCAGGCCTGAAGCCATAAAACAAACCGGGATATCCGTTACGGGGCGCTTTGATGTAAACCACAGCAGTATTTCAGCGTGCAAAAAGAACCTTAGGCGGTCCTGTCCTGGTATTAATTAAAGAGCTAACGCAAAATCATGCTACAAAAAAGGGTTGCATCACACGATGCAACCCTTTTTTTGTAATGAGCACCAGGAGTTTACCTGACTACCTGAACTCGTTTGGTCACTGTTCCGGTTTGGGTGGTCAATTGAATGAAATAGACGCCATGGTTGAATCCGGAGACGTTTATTTCATAGTAGGCAGCATCCGTTTCGGCGCTGTAAATGACTTGTCCCAATATATCCACGATCCTGACCAGGGAGAAATTGGTGTTTGATTCAATGAACAAGGTAGAGCGAGCCGGATTGGGCCAGATCTCTGTCACCACTTCAGAAACTTCTCCTACTGCCACATCATCTTCGTGCAAGACGACCTCGACAGCGGTGTCCTCAGTCACTATGATTTCGTCTTCCACGGTCAGATAACCGTCTTTTTCAACGATATAATGATAGGTACCAGGTTCCACCTCTTCAATGACATAGTGGCCGGCGTCATAAGCTACCCCATCAAAGGTGATGATGGCATCTTCAATCGCCTGGCCATCTGCATCGACCACGTCAAATGCGACGATGAACTCAGGGAGGTCACCTGTCTCAAACACATCATCGATTACGGTATCATCAGTGATTTCTACTTCCCTGTCGGGGTCACCCGGCCATTCGCCGCCGTCCCAGCCTTCGCCGATGAGGTCGGAGAAATATTTGTACTGGTAGGTGCCAGCTTCCAGCATCAGTGTCATGCTGTAGATGTGCGGGTCTGAGCTCGTGAGTTCAAGAACCGTTTCCGGCTCTCCGGGCACTGCCCATTCAAGCATGTTTCCTGTCATAAAGATATGGTGCAGGTCATCGTCAAAACCATATAGCTGGCCATATTCTACGGCATCTGTAATGTCAACATGGAAGGTGACCTCAAACATATCAGGCTCTCCCTCTATTTCAAAGTCAATGGTGACGATTTCCGAACTACCTGTTGTGTAGGCGGTTTGTACTCCCGCTGTATGTTCACCACCCGGCAGGTCAGTGAAAAGGTACTCTGTTTCGGTGATCTCTTCCACCACGAGGTCGTCGTTGAGATATACATTAAATCCCAGGAATGCCTTTTCCTGACCCTGCTGTAATTCCGGTGCTTCTGCTTTAATAGGTTCATTCAGCGGGATGTAAATTGGCGCAGGACCATCATTTGTTACTACATGCTGTTTGTCATAGCTCACTTCACCCAGATCAATACCGATACCCCGAAGCAGGTAGCTAACCTCGAAACCCCAGTCTTCAATGGGGGTAAAGTCAGAGCTTGCATCCGTAATGTTAAAAACGCCAAACTGGGTTCCGGGCACGAAGTCCCAGGGTTCACCCACACCGTCGTCGGTAGCCAGCCCCAGGAATCCGTCGTAGCTTAGTCCGATGAAAAAGCCATCAGGTGCATCTATGGGGTCAGTAAACACATAGGTGTTCCATTCTTCGTCGTTGTTTGGAACGTTTTCAGCGGTATACTTAACGTTGTTCCTGTCGGGCAGGCCGTTTGCATCAAGGCCGAGAACCCACACTTTAACTGTGCTGTGGGGACCCCCTTCGGAGGTAAGCATCCAGGTCATTTCATCAAGGATGGCGTTGTGGTGGTGAACAGCACCCATTACGCTGTTCCAGTCTCCCTGGAACCCAAGCTGTCCGTCGGCTATGCCGTCATCATACCTGAACTCTGCCACCATTGTGGGGTCAACCCAACTGAGGAGTGCCTCACCAGCTGCCATTCCCTCGGTCTGCACTTCCAGGTTAGCCGGTGCCAGGATATGATCCATCATGTGTATGTCAATGTGGACATCAGCGTCATCAATCGTGAAATCAACTTCTTCTGCTACATAACCCTGCAGGGTGACATGGGCTGTATATGTGCCCTGTGGAAGGCTGATGCTTGCTTCACCGTCAGCATCCGTATGCAAAGGATCAAAGCCTTCAATGGAAATGGCAGCATCCTCTATGGGGTTTTCATCAGCTGAATCTTCCAGTACGGTAAAGTGTGCATCAAACACATCAAGTACGTCAAAGTTGGCTGTAAGTGTTACATCCTCAGCCGGCATGTCATACTGGAAAACGGGTTGGGTGCTGATCACATTATCATCACTGTCTGTCCAGCTGATAAACTCATGGTAAATGTTGGGTTCGGCCGTTATGGAAACTGTAAAGTCTTCGGGATAAGAACCTGCCCCATATACCGCACCAGCATCTTCGGGATCCATTTCCAGTTGCAGTTCGAAGAAGTCCATATCCATCGGCATGATGTGGGTAATGTGCCTGGCTTGACCACTGATCACGGTTTCTATCAATTCATTATCGCGGTTGATGATGTGCACCCCGCTGCTGTTCGTAACCATGATGTTGTTGTTGCCCAGTTCTTTTACACCGCGCAATGATCCTACCACGCTATAATAACCGACCTGGTTGCCTTCGCTGTCGTATTCATATACACCAGCAGGTGAGGAGAAGTTGGTTACCAGGATGTTGCCGTTGTCGAGTTCTTCCATCTGCTGGGGAAAGCCCAGTCCGGTGGCGAACATCTCGATGAAATCTCCGTCGGCATCATACCGGTGCACTCCACTCGACCCGCTGGCACTCACCAGGTAGTCATTTAATCCCTGGCGACGGACGATTGACCATGGACCGTTGAGCCCGCCAACATCATTATCGATAAAATTGCCCACATACTCGCCATCGGTGTCAAACATGGCTATGGAATTTGCGTTGCCACCCCCTGCAACAGTTACAAGCAGGTTTCCGTTTGGTTTCATGTGTATGCCGCGAATGTTGTTCAGGATATCGCTATCTTCTCCTCCGATGGGTGCAAAGGTTTGTTCAAACTCACCGTCTAAATCAAACTGCTGCACGAGACGCATGGTCTGGTCCGACACCAGGAAGCTCGTACCTGTAAAGTTCCAAAGGACCTGTATGGGCGTGGTCAGGTTCACGTCGTCGCTGGGAAAAAAGAACTCATCGATCAACTCACCGTCATGAGGATCAAAGGCCATAACTCTCTCGTCACCGCTTTCAGGGATCAATAAAATCCCCATGGGAGGAATGAAGTCCAGGATGGACTCTCCCTCGGCATTTACCAGGCGTTCCGATGCCAGGGGGTCAATGCCTTTTTCCTCATAGTATTCCCAGTCAATGTCCTGCCGGACTTCCTGGAAATCTCCGCTGCCTTGCGCAAAAAGGGCAGTCGAGAAGCATAACAACAAGATTGTGCATAGTACGTTTTTGTTCTTCATAAGTTTAGGTTTAATTGTTGGTTAATAGGTGTGATTTTTGGTTTGGGATAGTAGAAAGCCGCAGTGGTGGCGACATATTGCAAGTAAATATTTTGATTCATGGGTGGGGTGGTTGTATAGATTTGCATAAAGGAACCACTAATATAAAGTATTTTTATGAGTTAGACAAGTTTTTTGCATGCGTTGCTTCCCTGGGATCGGGTTTGACAGGCAGGCGGGCCATTTTTTCCACTTCGAGGGAAGGATGGTTGTATTCCAGGTTGACCACGCCTTTTAGCAGGTATATTCCGCTTCCGCGGAAAGGATAGCTGCGGATGCTTTGCGGGAAATGGACCGTGTCAAAGAAGTTGCCCTGGTGGTCGAGAAAGCACCCAAAATACATGGTTTCTTGTTTGACGGTGCGCACGTATTTGGTGTTGACGAGCCAGCCGACCATCCGGATACTTTTTCCTTTGTATGCCGCCATATGGCGGGCATGGGTGTCGCCACGGAAGCGGGTTTGCAGCAGGTCAAACGGGCTGATGCTCAGGGTGAAGCCTAAAAGTTCTATTTCGTCATAGGCGTCTGTCAGGCCACTGTTTTCGGGTGCCGGAAAGTGATACTTTTTTGACGGAGGCTCAAAAAGCATGGGGGGGTTGTATTTTTGTTTCCCTGCAAGCAGATATATCTGCCACAGCAGCTGTGCTTTGGGAATGCCGGTAAAGCGGAGGGCATTGATGCGTATGAGGATGGTCAGTTGTTCGGTACTGATGTCTGTTCTTCGCATGAGGTTTTCCAGGCTCTTATAAGGGCCGTGTGTGATGCGTTCCTGCAGCAGTCTTTTGCAGGTGTTGTATTCCAGCTGCCGGATGTGGACAAAACCGGTAAAAATGGTTTTTGTCTTAATGATGTTCAGGTATTCGCTTTGATTAACGCAGGGAAGTTCGATTCTGGCCCCGGCCATGCGGGCTTCATGGAAGTAGATCTCGCTGCGGTAAAAGCCGCCGAAGTTATTGATCACGGCAGTGATGAATTCGAGCGGGTAGTGAGCTTTGAGGTACAGGCTCTGGTAGCTTTCTACGGCAAAAGAGGCGGAGTGGGCTTTGGAGAAAGAGTAGCCGGCAAATGATTCGATCTGGCGCCACACCTCCCTGGTGAGGCTTTCGGGGTGTCCCTGTGCACGGCAGCCCTCGAAAAAGCGTTGTACCAGCCGCTGCATTTCTTTTTTCGAACGGTACTTGCCGCTCATGGCGCGTCGAAGCACATCGGCATCAGCCAGCCCCAGGCCGGCAAAGTGATGGCACACCTTGATCACATCTTCCTGGTATACCATTACGCCATAGGTCTCCCGGAGCTGTTCTTCCATCACAGGGTGCAGGTACTTAACCTGATCTGGCCGGTGGCTCCGTCGGATATACTCCTGCATCATGCCTGAGCGAGATACGCCGGGACGTATAATGGAGCTGGCAGCCACCAGTCCTTTGTAGTCATGGCATTTCAGCTTCTTCAGCAGGCTGCGCATGGCCGGACTTTCCACATAAAAGCATCCTGTGGTGTCTCCTTTTTCCAGGAGCGTCCGGATCTTTTCATCTTTTTTGATGCTGTCTATCCGGTGTACATCCACGTCTTTGGCGCGATTTTCTTTGATCAGCCGCACACTTTCGTTGATATGACCGATGCCTCGCTGGCTGAGGATGTCAATCTTTTCAAAGCCCAGCTCCTCAGCGGTGTACATGTCCCACTGCACGGTCGGCATCCCCTTGGGCGGCATGTCAAGGGCCGAATAGCAGCAGATGGGCTCTTCTGATACGAGTACCCCGCCGGCATGGATGCTCCGCAGGTTAGGAAAATCGATCAGATGTCCGGCCCAGTGCAGCACTTTGTCGATGACACGGTCATCCCCGGCGCTGTATGCCCGTTTGTTCATATCGCGTAAAGCAGATCCGTCAGCGAGAGCATCCAGCTCGCTTTTTGGGAGCCCATAGACCTTGCCAAGCTCCCGGATGGCTGACCGCCTGTGAAAGGTGGAGATGGTCCCAAGCAAAGCGGTGTGTGCCTGGCCGTAACGCCTGAAAACATA
>SLEW01000278.1 GCA_007124575.1 Bacteroidales bacterium
AACCCCCATTCGTCTGTTTTCGATGCGCCCATGACCCGTGTCCTTGGCGACAACTTCATACAGGTCCTCTCCTGGTATGACAATGAGTATGCTTACTCCAGTCGTCTTACAGAGCTTGTCCGGCTGTTAGCCTGATTATCTGTATGATGGTCTGCGTGGCTTTTTCCATGCTTTCCAGGGGAATAAATTCAAAGCGCCCGTGATAATTGTGCCCGCCGGCAAAGATGTTGGGGCAGGGGAGGCCCATATAAGATAGCCGTGCACCATCGGTGCCACCCCGGATGGGCCTTACCAGGGGTTTTACACCGGCAGCCTCCATGGCAGCCTTCGCCAGATCCACAACATGCATCACCGGATGGATTTTGGAATACATGTTGTAGTACTGGTCTTTCATCTCCAAAGTTACCCTGTTATGGCCATATTGCTCTTTCAACCTGTTAACGCAATGCCTGAGATGTGATTTGCGGCGCTCAAAATTTTTGTGATCGTGGTCGCGGATGATATATTCCAATGTGGCATGTTCTACACCGCCATCGAAACCGGTGAGATGATAAAAACCTTCATAGTTTGTGGTATGTTCTGGCCTTTCCCTTGCAGGCAGCATCTGGTTAAGCTCCATCCCAAGCAGGCATGCGTTGATCATCTTATCTTTTGCTTCTCCCGGATGGATGTTCCTGCCTTCAATGTTTACCCCTGCCCAGGCTGCGTTGAAATTCTCATATTGCAGCTCGCCAAGCTCTCCGCCATCAATGGTAAAGGCAAAGTCGGCTCCGAAGCGCTTCACGTCGAAAAGGTCGGCACCTCTGCCGATCTCTTCATCAGGAGTGAAACCCACCCTGATATCGCCGTGCTTTATATCTGCCTTATTATTCACGAACTCGAGGGCCGTCATGATTTCCGCAATGCCCGCTTTATTATCTGCGCCAAGCAGCGTGTTACCATCAGAAGTGATAAGGGTTTGTCCCTTGTATTTCTTAAGCACCGGGAAGTCATCGGGTTTCATGATCAGCCCTCTTTCCTTATTCAGAACAAGGTCTTTCCCGTCGTAGTTTGCATGGATCAACGGCCGGATGTCTTGCCCGCTCATGTCGGGGCTGGTATCCATATGCGCCAGAAACCCTGTCACAGGCACATCACCAGCTATTCTGGCGGGCAGTCGCCCCATGACATATGCGTGCTCATCCACAGACACATCTTTAAGCCCGAGCATTTTAAGCTCATCCGCCAGGAGGTTTGCCAGCTTAAACTGCTGAGTTGTGCTCGGACTTTCCAGGCGCTTGGGGTCGCTCTGCGTGTCAATGGAGATGTAACGAAAAAAACGTGTTAATAAAGCGTCGGTATCTATGTGCACACTGATGTGTTTTTATTTGTCAAAATGTCAAAAAAAGTGAAATGCCAAATGCCTGCTTTTGGCTATTAGCAAGAATTCCGAAAGTAGATTTTGTTGCCTTCGGGGTTGTTTTCTTTTGGGAAATTAATGCTTTTTAATCATAATGCCTGCCATATAACGGCCTGTATGTCCCTGACCGGCCCTGTTTGAGTAGAACTGGTCATGATTACATTGGCAACAAATACCGGAGTTTTCAATGTGTGCTTCTTTTACACCGGCATCGATAAGTTGGCGTCGATTTGCTGCCCACTGGTCGAAGATGAATTTCCCTGGTGTTTTGGAAGGCCGTATAATGGCATAAGTGTTTCCGAGTGTCATTCTTGCTTCACGCACAACATCATTGCCCACTTCATAACAGCAAGGGCCGTTAGATGGACCGAGCGCAGCTAAAATATTTTCTGCCTTCGTGCCGTAGTGTTGCACCATCTTGCCCACGGTTTCCGTTACGATTTTCCGGAGTGTGCCTTTCCAGCCAGCATGGAGCGAAGCAATCACTTCTTTTGTCGGATCATAGAGTAAGATTGGCACGCAGTCGGCAACCTGAACACTAAGGCAAATGTATGGGACGTTGGTGACCATGCCATCGGTGTTGGCAAGTGCTGTCTCCTGCTCCATGGCTCCTTTGCCTCTGCCCGAACTGTCAACAATGGCCACGTTGGAGCTGTGGCATTGGTTGGCAAACGTGAACTTATCCAGGCCAACACCCACTTCATCCGCGAGGATTTTGCGGTTCTTCAGTACCCTGAAATTATCATCGCCAACATGGAATCCGATATTAAGTGACTCAAAACTGCCGGTGCTGATTCCTCCCACCCTGGTGGATACAAAATGCAACAGATGTTCAAATTCTGATAGCTTTTCAAATTTCCCAATGGTGGTGGCATCCGGGCTGGTAAAATGCATGCGTATGCTTTTGATTTCTTTCCTTCCAAATATAGGAATTTTTTTTACATATTTTATACATTGGCTTTTGTCTTGCCTTTTTTTACTTTTGAAGTGCCAGTGTTCAACGCCAAATTTCAAAAACCTATTCCTATGCCAGGTATTTACATACACATTCCTTTCTGCCGCAGGGCCTGCCATTACTGTAATTTTCATTTTTCCGTGTCGCAGCGTCAGAAAGATGCTTTTCTGGATGCATTATTGAAAGAAATTACCATTCAGGCTGATTTCTTTAAATGTTTAGATGGAGAATCAGGGATAAACACCCTGTATATCGGAGGTGGCACACCCTCTATGCTCGATACCAGCGAAATCACAAAAATCTTTCATCACCTGGCTGAGGTTTTTCCCTTGACGGAATTGGAGGAGTTTACCCTGGAGGCCAATCCTGATGATCTGACTTATGAAAAACTACTCTCTCTGCGTGACACACCGGTAAACAGACTTAGTATTGGCATACAAAGCTTTCAATATAACGACCTCCATTATATGAACCGCCTGCATACTACGGGGCAAGCCGTTGAATCCTTGAAAAATGCTCTTCGCCTTGGCTTCGATAAGCTTACCGTGGATTTGATATATGGCACTCCCGGCATGAATGACCGCATGTGGAAAGAGAATCTTCAGCGCGTTGTCGAAATGGGCATCAGGCATATATCAGCATATGCGCTGACGGTGGAAGAAAAAACCGTGTTACATTATCTGATAAAACATGGCAAGGCAGAGGCAGTGAGTGACGCACAAAGCGCCAGGCAGTTTGAGATTATGTGTAAGATTCTCGAGGATGCAGGTTATGACCATTATGAAATCTCAAATTTTGCGTTGTCCGGCCACTATTCAAAGCATAACATGTCGTATTGGACAGGCGATCCTTATCTTGGGCTGGGACCTTCAGCGCATAGTTTCAGGGGTCGCATCCGTTCCTGGAATGTCGCCAATACCGCTGCCTATATTGCTTCTTTGGAGAAGGGTGAATTGCCTTCAGAAGAGGAAAGCTTATCGTCTGAACAGGCATATAATGAGTATGTAATGACTGCTTTGCGTACCATGTGGGGTTGTGATCTCATCCACATACAGGATGAATTTGGTGAGCACTTTGTAAGGGAGATCCAAAAAAATGCCCGAAAACATCTGCAAAATGGAATGCTTGAAATGCGCAAGCATCATCTTATTGTCACACCAAAAGGAAAATTCTTTGCTGACGGCATTGCTTCCGACCTGTTTGCTGGTTAGACGCAAAAAGGTTTTATTTTTCAGGCATTCTCCTGGCGGTATTTTGTGCTTGCATTATTTCGCGCGCGGGTGGTATGAGAGCAGGTTTTCGCGCAGGTACTCCCTGCTGAGATGCGTATATATTTCTGTGGTGGTGATGGATTCATGGCCCAGCATATCCTGCACGGCTCTGAGGTCGGCCCCGCCCTCCACCAGATGTGTGGCAAAGCTGTGACGCAGGGTGTGCGGACTTATTTTTTTCTTTATACCCGCTGCCTGGCAAAGTGTTCTGATTATGTAAAATATCATGACACGGGTAAGAGCTTTTCCCCGGTTGTTCAAAAACAGGTGGTCTTCAAACCCCTGAGCGGCTTTTACGTGGGTACGATTATTATGGCGATAAAGCATGATGTGCTTCAGGGCTTCCCTGCCAATAGGTGCGATACGCTGCTTGTTTCCCTTGCCGCTTACCCTGATGAATTCATCCTTTTCGAAAATGTCAGATATTTTCAGATGGAGTAGTTCGGATACCCTGAGTCCGCACCCATAGAGTGTTTCCGTTATTGCCCTGTTACGCTGGGCATGGGGTTGACTCATGTCTATGGCACCGATCAGCCGGTCTATTTCCTCCGGGGTGAGTACCTCCGGCAGCTTGCGCCCTGTACGCGGCAAATCCAGCGAGGCACTGGGGTCACGTTCAAGCATGTCTTCAACCAGGAGGTAGTGGTAAAATGCCCTGATCCCCGAGATGATCCTGGCCTGGGTGCGCTCACCAATACCCATTTGGTGTATCCATCCCAGAAATTCATGAAGATCGTCTCCGCTAACAGATAGTGGTGACTTTTTATTTCCCCGGCTGTCCAGAAACTCCGTGAGCTTTAACACATCATGGAGGTATGCAGCAATGGAGTTTTCAGATAGCGACCGCTCCAGGCGCAGATACATCTCAAAACCTTTTATCCAGCTGTCCCAGGTCATATAGGTATACTATCTGTGAACATAAGCACCCAGGGGCATCTTACATCACAAAGTTACGATCTGTGGCGAAACATAAAGCTTTTTATCCGTATAAAGCACAAAATAACTAATTTTGGGGCACATCGCCCTGAAGGTGCAGCCAAAAAAAAAGCTAAAGGGGGAAAGACGTAATGACAAGGCTTGACTTGTCAAACCGAAACATAAACAGATGAAAAACTCTCAAATCATTCGTGATATCCTGGTGAGACCTGAAAAATTTTACGAGGATTTCAGTGCAGAACTTCCTCCGGCACGCTCTTTTTTCTTTGCGTATGGTTTGCCTCTCATGGTGCTTGGGGCTGCCGGACGAATGACCCGGGAACTCATGAAACAGCTGTCGCAGGATGTTGAGGTATATGGGGATCAGCTGGCTGGAATTTTTATCGTAAGTCTCATTGGCTACGTGTTATCGGTATGGCTGGGAGGCATTATCATCAGCCGGCTGGCAAAATCATTTCGCAGCGAGCAGCATGCAGAAAAAGCGATGCTGCTTTGCATGACAGCGTACACACCTTATATGATTGCGCAGCCCCTTGCGGCAATAGGTGCGGGACTCGATCCCCTTGCCCTTATCGGCCTGATATATACCGTATTTATTTTTGGCAAGGGCCTTGGGCCTATGTTGAATACACCATCCCGCCACACCGTGGGCTTTGCGCTGATCGGGTTTTTCATCATATTCGGCATCGCCCACCTGAGCTATCTGTTGTTGTCGGGCCTGCTGATTGCTGGTTTTGTCTCAAGCCCCGGACCGTGACGTGCCCTGGCCTGATTATTTTACTTTACACTTAAACAAACACATATTTTATGTTATCCCAGAATAATAAGCGTTTTATCTTGCTAGCTTTCAGCGTAACTTTATTTCTCATAGTAGCTGTGTGGTTCAGATATTCCCATGACAACCCCCGGGAGCAGGACAAGATCGGCAATGACGAAAAAGTGTCAGAAACAACCAAGGCGAAGCCTGAAAAGGATATTTTTGGACTGCCCGTTGAGGGCTATCACCGCAATCAGCATAGGGTAGGTAGAGGACAAACCCTCTCGCATATTCTTGGTAACCTGGGCTTCAGTGCTATAGACATCCACCATGTTTCAAAAAGCATGCAGCCTGTTTTTCGCCCTTCTAGGATACGGCGAGGCAATGCCTTTCATGCTTATCTGCAGAATGATTCCACCCGTACTTTAGATTACCTCGT
>SLEW01000074.1 GCA_007124575.1 Bacteroidales bacterium
CGGTGAGCTTCATCACGCATGTGCTGAATTACTTTCAGAGTTTCCGATCTCTTGTCAATATAGAGAGGTATGCTGTCACCCGGGAAATAGATCTCTTCCAGGCGTTTGGCAATGCCAATTACAGCCATTTGCTTTCTGACATCAAGCCGGTCCAGGGCTTTCAAGGCCGCACTCAGCTGGCCCTTGCCTCCATCCACCACCACAAGCTGGGGGAATGGCTGCCCTTCTTCCTGCAGCCGTTTGTAACGGCGGAAAACAACCTCCTCCATGGCTGCATAATCATTTGGGGCACCTTCAACAGTACGGACATTAAAATGTCGATACTCTTTCTTTGCCGGCCTTGCATCCCTGAAAACCACCATGGCAGCCACAATTTCCCGCCCCTGCGTGTTGCTTACATCAAAGCATTCCATATGCTCAGGTAGTGATTTGAGTCTTAAATCCTTTTGGATCTGTTCCATCAGGCGCTTACTATGACGTGCAGGATCCACAAGCTCCTGCCGCTTCTGCTTTTCGAGCCTGTAATATTTTGCATTCCTTTCCGACAGTTCCAGGAGCTGCTTTTTGTCACCGCGACCGGGGATGACAAAACGTACCCCGGGGATCTCTGTTTCAGGGTTGATGGGTACGATTACTTCCTTTGCCTCACTGCGAAAACGCTGTCGTAACTCTGCGATGGCCATGTCAAGTAGCTCCGGATCGCTCTCATCCAGCTGCTTCTTCATCTCCAGGGTATGTGACTGCACAATGGCCCCGTGCACCACGCGCAAATAATTAACATAGCCTGCATCGGGATCACTCAGGATGGAGTATACCTCCACATTGCTAAGCCTGGGATTAACCACTGTGGACTTGCTCTGGAATTTTTCAAGCAAATCAATCTTTTCCTTTATCAGGCTGGCCTTTTCAAATGCATAGTGCGATGCATATTCTTTCATGAGGCGCTTCAGTTCAGACACCACCATCCCCAGGTTACCCCTGAGGATCTGCTCGACCTGCCTTATGGTCTGCATGTAGTCTTCCTCATCCTGCAATCCAACACAAGGACCTTTGCAGTTTTCAAGATGATATTCAAGACATACCTTGAATTTGCCTGCTGCTATGTTTATTTTGGTCAGGGGCAACCGGCATGTCCGGTACTGAAAGAGCTGTCGTATCAGATCCAGTAATGCATTCATCATACGCACAGAGGCGTATGGTCCAAAATATTTGCTGCCGTCCTTTACCACGTTACGGGTACTGAAAATCCGCGGGAAGGGTTCATTTTTAATACATATCCAGGGAAAGGTTTTATCATCTTTCAGCAGCACATTATAGCGGGGCTGATATTTTTTAATGAGGTTGTTTTCGAGCAACAGGGCATCCAGCTCTGTGTCAACTACCATGTGCCTTATATCGATGATGCGCCTGACCATCAGGTTCACGCGGTTACTTTCGTGGCGTTCGCGCCCAAAATAAGAAGCGACACGTTTTCGCAGGTTTTTTGCTTTACCTACATAGATCACCTTGCCCCGGTTATCAAAAAACTGGTAAACACCAGGTTTATCAGGCAATGTGCGCACAATGGGCTCCAGCTTATCCCAAAACTTATGTTTTTTCTGAATCGGCATCGCAAAATGAATTACCTTCTGCAAAAGTGCAAAAAAACTGCATAATGAAACACATCCATCCGGCGCCTTATTCATGTATTCCTCTCCGGAAGGTACTTCCAGTATCTACCTGGCATGGATGAACGCATCTGGCGGTGATTTTTTCTTTCTACGATATTTATTGCATCATAATAATGCTGCCACAGTGTGCGGTAGTAATCTTCATCCATGGATCGGGCCTGTTTTTTGATGTAGCCGGTATTCAGATCGAATACCTGCGCAGCCATGGTGACCTCCTGCACAGATTTCATATCATAATATATACCATATTTCCGTCTGGTGTCGTATATCAACCAATGCCGGTCAGAAAACCTTGCCCTGAAGTGGGATGAGAGGAGTTTTACCACGTCATGATCGGGATCGATTGCCGCCACGTACATGTTGTCACGGGTACGCTGAAAGCGGACAAACCCCTGAAAGCGATGAGCCTCGCGCTTAACACGCCGTGCTGTCCGGATAAGCTCATACACCTCGGCATCCAGCATGTTCCTGAAATAGCTGCCAGGCGCCTCCTTAAAAAGCTTTTTGAGATATCGCCACAGCAACACATTTGTCTCCGTGCTTTCGGCCAGAAAGGTTACATGAAGGAGTCGAAGATTATTCTGATCGGAACGTTCCACGATGCCATTACGCACGCGGGCCGCCAGATGCATGGATGTCTCCACATGCACGATCTCACCCATGGGCAATTGCGCCCGTGCATCCAGCGAGATGATGGCCTCTGGCTCTCTTTTATCATCATAAGCGCGGAAAACCACAGTCAAAAAGCCTTCAAAACTGCCATCAAAGGTATAGACGCATTCATGATACCCTATTTGCATATGACGGGAATATTCGTTTACCTGTTCTTTTCAAACCTCAATATCAAAACAAACTCAGCTGCACCCCTGCCCCCGACTGGATATTATTATTCACCAGGCGCCGCCTGATCTGTTCCGGATACAGTTTTGCAGTGACCGCAGGCAGCTCCCTGCAGAGGATAAAATATTTTGCCCGCTTAAGGGCTACCCCCATACGCTTGAGGTGGGAAAAGGTAATGCGACCGAAGCGCCGGTTGGCCGTGATAATCTTGGCAGAACGCACCCCGATGCCCGGGACACGCAAAATCTCCTCGTAACTCGCTTTGTCGAGATCTACCGGAAAAAAATGTGGGTTTCTCAATGCCCACGCAAGCTTTGGATCAATCTGTTCATCCAGTTGTGTATGCTGTTCATCCAGGATCTCATCATAAGAAAAATGATAGAAGCGCATCAGCCAGTCAGCCTGATACAGCCGATTCTCACGAACGAGCGGGGGATTGTGGAGGGCAGGCAAACGATTGTCATGTTGATTGACCGGCACAAAACCCGAATAATACACTCTTTTTAACTTTTGGTGGTGATAAAGTCCTGAAGCAAGTTTCAAAATGGTATAGTCGGTTTCCGGGGAAGCCCCGACGATAAGTTGCGTACTTTGTCCGGCGGGCGCAAACCGGGGCGCTTTCCCGGACTTTCGCCGTTCAGCCTTATTTTCGGCAACACCCTGTGAAATCTGGTTCATCGGAGTAAACACGCTGGAAAAGTTTTTTTCCGGGGCAAGTATCTGGAGCTGCTTTTCTGTCGGGATCTCGATGTTTACACTAAGCCGGTCGGCCAGCAGCCCGGCTTCATGCACAAGCAATGGATCGGCACCGGGGATAGACTTCATGTGGATATAGCCGTTATAGCTGTGCCCGTAACGCAGTTTACGGGCTACAGCATTCAACTGCTCCATGGTATAATCAGGGTTGCGCAACACGCCTGAACTCAGGAACAGGCCCTCAATGTAATTTCGCCTGTAAAAATTGACCGTCAAGTCAGCCAGCTCATCAGGTGTAAAGCTGGCCCTGGGTTTGTCGTTTGAGCGCCTGTTCACACAATAGGCACAATCATAAATGCAATGATTGGTATAAAGGATCTTGAGAAGGGAGATGCAGCGCCCGTCTTCGGTAAAGGAGTGACATACACCGGCGCTTTTGGCCGTGCCCAGGCCTCCGGACGAAGACCGGCTGCTGCCGCTCGACGAACACGATACATCGTATTTGGCCGCATCAGCAAGCAAGTTCAATTTTTGCAAGACTTTTTCCTTCATCAGTGGCTTGATCAGATTCTAATCAGAAAGTACGACTATAATATAGGAAAAATCTCACAATTACCGCTTAGCGGCATTTCTTGCCAAAAAAAATTTATCTATCGATAGTAAACCGCACCCCCATGTAAAACTTTCTTCCCAACAGCGGACCCCAGATCATGCTTCCATCAAAGCCATCATCAAAAGGCGAATGGGGGTTCAAAATGGGATCCTTTTGGTAAAAATCGGTCAGATTTTCACCACCCACATAGACGTCCAGGTTTTGCCAGCGATAAGTGACCTGGGCATTCATAATGGTATAAGAGGGTGATTCTGTAAGTAATTTGAAACCCTCATGCATAATCAGCGAAGACTCATCGACCTCGGGTATGCGGGCAGGTCCGTTAAATTGTGTTGTAAGGTCGAATTGCCAGTCATTGCTGCGTGTGGCATAAGAGGCGGACACCATGCCGCGGTATCGATTCGCAAAAGGCTTGCTGCGCAATTCATCGCCGATGGTCATTTTCACGTCTGTGTGCCGATATGCTGCTGTTATTTCCAGCAAACGGATGGGCTCGGCATGCAGCTCTACCTGGAAGTTGTTGGCATAGGAGTCGCCGTCAAGGTTATAGAAAATCGCCGAGTTATAGTCGGTATCTACATCCACGACCAGCTGATTGATAAAGTCCGTACGATAGAATTCCCCAACAAGGGAAGCTTCATTGCCAAAGAGGTGAAAGCGTTGTGTGACGCTTCCTCCGTAGTTCCATGCCTCTTCTGCTTCTATTTCTTCAGCGATGATGATCTCACGATTGCTCACCAGCAGGCCGGTATTCTCGGCAATCAGGTTGGGTACACGATAGCCTTTCCCTGCCGACGCACGCAGGGTGGTATTTTCATGCACGTTAAAGTGCAGGTGGGCTCGCGGGGTGAGCATGGCACCGTAAAGGTTGTGGTAATCTGCCCGAAAGGCTGCAACTGCAGTAAACCGTTCATGGGTATGATAAGTATATTCGAAGAAAGCACCGGGAACGATTTCCTGCCTGTCAAATATCGAGTCATTAAGGTTTTCCTCATAATCATCAAACATGAAGCTCACGCCGGTAACAAACTCATGATCCGGATGTCCTAATGTATTTGCAAAAAGCACATTGGCATAAAGTGTATTCTGTTCGCCATCGTATGTTTGCAGGCCATAGTGCGCATCATGGCTATGATGGGTAACTTTCAGCTGTGTACCAAGGCTTGCATCCGGCATATCATCAAAATAGAAACCTGTGCGCGCAAATGCCTGAAAACGCGTGGTATTGGTCCCATAGCCATAAAAATCGTTTGATCCAAAATTTTCACCGTTGGCAAAAAAGTCCTTTTGACCACCCTGGCGCTCCTCCTGCATAAGGTTAAAACCAAATTGCGAATCCATCACACCGGGTCTGTCATACCGATACCGGTTAAGAATGTTGTATTTCTTTACCAGGGGCTGATCCAGAAAGCTGTTGTGGTTATGGTCTATCTTATTATCAAAGTATTCTCCGTGTGCCATAACCATGGTTGACCAGTTTGGATTCAGGTCAAATGCGGCATTTACAGAGCTTTCCAGCTCGCCGTGATCGGCGGCAAAGGCGTTAAAGTAAAAGCGCTCGTCTCCTTCCGGTTTTTTCAGGTCCACATTAATCTGTCCGGTAACGGACTCATAACCGTTTACCACGCTCGCTGCCCCTTTGGAAACGCTAATGGATTCCATCCAGGGGCCGGGGATGTAGCTTAGACCAAATGGTTCGCCGAGGCCGCGGATTCCTGGCATGTTTTCAAGCATCAGCTGACTGTAGGTGCCGGCCAGGCCGAGCATTTGGATCTGCTGTGCGCCAGACACGGCATCGCTGTATGTAACATCAACAGAGACATTGGTTTCGAACGCCTCTGCCAGGTTACAGCATGCTGCACGCTGCATCTCGCTGCCGGTAATGACATTGGTAAGCACGGGCTCCATGCTGGATACGTGAGCACCAGGCCTTCGGCC
>SLEW01000251.1 GCA_007124575.1 Bacteroidales bacterium
TCAATGAAACTCCCTCAGGCTTTCATGTATTCCCTTATGCACCTCATACCAGAACTCCAGTCCGGCCTCAAACTTATCTTTCTCAAAAGCCTTGATCCACTTTTTCAGCTCCGGGTCGTCAACATTATCTTCCTCCGCTTTTTTCTTCAGGAAGTGATACACAAAATCCACATTGCGCTCCGGCTCCCAGAAAATGGACGCATTGCGGCTGTTGATACGGGTAGCTGTGAGTTTAAGTTTCTGCATGAACTCCTCCCGCTGACCATAAAGTTTTTCCATCACATCAGGCATGATCTCCTCAGCCCATGCCCGGTGAAAGCGGCAAAACCCCAGGTTGTCCATCATGAGCTCCTTTATCATGCGTTCGGCATTCTGTCTTCCCAGCTCGCGCGGTGGGATAAAATCCTTGCCATATACCATGTAATATTTTCCCATGATGGCCATCGGAGAAAGCACGCCGGGTGTCCAGTACTGGTTGGGCACCATCCATCCCTGCCGTGCAAAACCGATGTGCACAAAGCGATCCATCACCCCCACTCCTTTTTCGCGTGAGAGGTGTCTTGCCAGCTTACGGGCGCCCAGCGACAGGTCAATCCTGCCATCATCCTTTACCATTTCATCCAGTAAGGCGGCCCCTATTCGGGCATTGTGCATAGAGTCTTTCACCACATCAAAATTCTCAGGCGAAAACCTTGGTTTTTCCTTTACACCCAGCTCCCCGGGTTTGATCAGGTCGTCTGCCATGCACTCCATAAGCCAGGAGAGCACCCCACCCACGGAGATCGCGTCAAAGCCGTAACTGTCGGCCTTGCCGTTCAGCAGCTCGGCAGCCCGCTGGTCAAACACCCCGCACAAGGGGCCCATGGTCTGATAAGGCTCATAGTCCTTTTTAAAATGGTTGTGCATTTTCTTGCAGACAGCCACACAGGGTTCACCACAGTTTTTTTGCTGCTTCTTTTGGATGGTCTCCTCGTTAAACTGTTTGAGGTAATGGTCTACAATAAAGCGTTTATGCAGATCGAGGCGCTCCTCTTTGGTCATATAAAGCGTCCGGTAGTTGAAGGCGATGATCCGCTCGTTCATCGTGGCAAAGTTCACCCCAAAGGTGCCTCCGGTATTGAATGCCGGATCATACCTGTATTTGGTGGTAGCCTCCATGTCTTTGGCTGCCATCTTTTTCTCATAGCGGTCGTGAAACCACTGGTCGGCCACTTTGCGATCCCGGAAGTCTTCATCTACCCATGTGCCACCGTATATAATCCCCACAATGCCGTGCTGTTTCAACAGTTTGGTACCAAAGCCCCCGCGTCCGGCCCAGCAGTCGACGGCTGTGAGCTCACCTTTTTTCACCGGTGCGGATGCAATGGCTCCGTTGTCGGTATGCAGGGCAGCGGGCCCCACAGCCAGCACCCTGGGTTCTTTTTCATAACGTGACGAGAATGTATCCAGCGCATATTGCATCACGCCATAAACCCCTCCCCTGCCGGTTTCCCAGACAGACTCAGGGTGCACCGGGAGGAGTTCCACCTCCACTTCTTCACCGTGGTTGCGGTTCAGATAGAGGATAGAGGGTTTTTCAGCTTTCCCGACAATGGAAAACATGTTAACACCCAGGTTATCAAATACCAAAGCAGCTCCTCCCATCGATGAGATAAAGAAACCATGCCAGGAGGGCGAGATGCCGGTAAATATCAGCCTGTTGGAGCCCGGGAAGATGGAGCCAGCCAGTAGCCCGGCACCTACATTCAGGCTGTTATGTTTATAAGCCAGGTGGATGCCCAGGTCCACCGGGCCAAAAAAATCTCCCACGGGATACCTGTTGATGCGGTAAAAGCCATTGGATGCGTCGATCATCAGCACCCGCAACTTTTCAGGAGTCTTTTCTTCCATAAGATTAGGATTTTGTGGAAAATGATAACCGCCGGTAAAATTAATCAAATACTGCAAGCCTCCCAACGCTGAGAAGGCTGTTTTTTGCACGGCGGTTAGATCACCAGCAGGTAATTACCCTGGAACAGATTCTCACCGTCGGACATGATGGCTTTCAGGGAGAATTTGCCGACCAATTTCAAGATCATCTGCAACTTTCTTTTTGAAGCATATTCACTGATCTTATAGCAAAGTCATTAAATTCAGGGACAGGGGCGCCATTTCTCTATTTAATGTAATTATTTAAGTGTTAACCCAGGTTGTTATTCCAGCAACCTGAGCATTTCTTCCTCTGAAAAGATCCGAAAGGGGTCATCGGTGTCGATTAAGTTGCCGGCCAGCCGTGACTTTCGTTGTTGTAAGTTCAGTATTTTTTCTTCCACGGTTCCGCTGGTAATGAACTTATAGGCAATGACCGGGTTTTGCTGGCCTATGCGATGCGCCCGGCTAATGGCCTGTTGCTCCACGGCAGGGTTCCACCAGGGGTCAAGCAGCAGCACATAATCGGCCTCCGTTAAATTCAGCCCTACACCGCCAGCTTTCAATGATATCAGAAAAAGCAGTTTGTCCGGGTCCCGCCGGAATTCTGCAATCAGCTGCTGCCGTTCGGTTGCGTTCTGCGCTCCGGTAAGGTATGCATATTTCCATTTTTGTTCCTCAAAATACTTCCTGAAGAGCTGCAGGTGTTTTACAAACTGCGAAAAAATGAGCAGCTTATGTCCCTCTGCACGCAAGTGTTGTATGATGCGAATTACTTCATTGAACTTACCGGATATTTCTTCTCCGTTCTCACCTGCGGGCATTTCGCTGGTTGCGCGGTGTACGGGCGCGGCATCACCCTTGCTGCCTGACAAATCCGGATGGTTGGCAATGAGCCGCAGCTCCATTAAGCCCCGGAGGATGTCAAAACGCAGTCCAGACCTTTCATCTGTATTGGCTTTTGCCAGGATGCGGTTTCTGATTTCAGACTTTTTCGACTCGTAAAGCCTTTTTTGCGCATCAGGCATTTCACAATAATGCTGGTTTTCGGTGAGTTCCGGCAGGTCTTCTTCTACCAGTGCCTTGGTTCGGCGCAGGATATACGGCTCAACAAGCTTTTTTAACTCCCCCTGCTTCTTCTCGTTACCTGCTTTTTCGACAGGAACGGCATAATGCTTCTGAAAGAATTTCAGGCTGCCGAGCAAGCCCGGGTTAAGGAAACTGAGCTGTGTCCACAGGTCGGTAAGGGAATTTTCGACAGGTGTGCCGGTGAGCGCCAGGCGGTTTTCGGCCTGCAGGCGACGTACCGCCCGCGAAACTTTCGAAGCAGGATTTTTGATAAGCTGACTTTCGTCCAGGATCAGGTAAAAAAACGGCAAGCTGCCCAGGAATTCCAGATCGTTGCGAACCATTCCATACGTGGTAAGAACAATGTCATACTGCATAAGGGTTTCCGCACAGGTTTGGCGGTGTTGCCCGTAATACCTGGTGTGGCTTAGCTCCGGCGTGAACTTCCTGATTTCGTTTTCCCAATTGTGCATCAGAGACAGGGGCATCACGATCAGGGAAGTACGTCCTGATGGCCGTACCGGGTCGCTTGCATTGCTGAACAGGTCAAGCTGAACTCCTTTGTTGCTTGCTGAAGATGTTTGGAGTGGTTGCGGTTTATGCTCCAGTTTATGCTTCCATAGCAAGGACAGGCACTGCAGGGTTTTACCCAATCCCATGTCATCAGCCAGACAGCCCCCAAGCTTCTGCTGACCCAGCAGGTGCATCCAGGCAAAACCCGCAGCCTGATAGGGCCTGAGGGTCTTTTTAAGTTCAGCCGGCACTTCCGGGAGCGGAATATTGTCTTTTTCCAGCAAACTGCTCAGTTTGTCAGCACGATGCTTTATGCTTTCCCCTCTTTTTGAGTGCCCGTGATTGTTGTCTTCAACAAGTTTTTTGTTTCTCAGCTCATTTACAATGGTGAAATGATGTTTACGCAGCCGGATGTTCTCCTGATCGGCCCTGCCATGCCTAAGCAATGCGTCATACCTGGCAAACCATTCTTCTGGCAATATCGCCAATTCTCCGTTTGGAAGCAAAAACCGTCTGTTCCCGTTTAACAAGTGGTTCCTGAGCTTATAAAAGGGAATGCGGTATTCGCCAAAAACGGCGTGTGCAAGCACGTCAAACCAGTCTGCCCTGGCTGAGAATGTCATCTCCAGTGCGATACTGCCAAGGAAGAATTTTTGCTTATATACATGCTGTTCGACCTGAAAGCCATTCTCAGTGAGGGCTTGATGGTGTTTTGCCACCCAGTCGATGGTCAGGTTCAGCATCACGTCCCCTGTTGAGTTCTGATCGCTTGAATTTGCGGAAATGTTTTCAACCGCTTCCATTTCTTCGGGAGTGGTAAAAATTTCTTGCTCCCGTGTGGTTTCCTGGTTGGTCGATTTGAAGGCCTTGCTGTTGAATGCCTTAAAGGAGCTGTTGTCCTTACTCTTCAGTCCCCTTGCGAGCAAAAAGCTGACAAAAGCATCTTCTGAAGCTTTGTCCCGCAAGGTCTTCGTAAAAACGTACTTGTTGGAATTGTTCTCCACATCCACCCAGCAGGAGTCCACGTCAGCGTGCTTACACTGCCTGGTGTCGTATTTGAACTCCAGCAGCAATGCAGGTTCTCCCCTCCAGTCATTTTCGAGCTTCAAAATGGGCACACATGCCGGTTTGTTTATCAACATTTCAATTCCGGTCAGGTGTACCTCGTGGTTTTTGATGGCCCTGGTCACGAATTTTCTAAAATATTGCTCTTCAGCAGTTGCGGGAATGCTGATAACCTCTTTTGTAAAGAAAGGCTTGACCTTCAACCCGTCCACACCATCTTCCAGGCGATACATCCGGTTGCCGATCAGCACCCATCCCGGTTTATTCACTAAGACCAGGGCTGGTTGCTCCTTAAGGCTTACCTTCTCCCAATCTTTGGCTTCCACGTCATCACCATAACGAAGGTGCATCTGGTAGCGGCTTCCGTTGTCTTGTTTCTCAAAATGAAAGACCGTTCTGGCCTCGTTGGGCATGATGGTAACAGGCTGGGGCCGGACATCTTCATTTTTTCCACCTTTGTAATACAGGGGAATGCCGGCTGAGCTGAGAATATCCAGGCTTATGCCGGTACGGCTTTGCACATAGGGGATCACCAGGGACTTTAATCGTACCTCTTCGATTTCCGAAAAGAATTCATCAGGGTTCCGGGCTTTTTTGGAAAAGGTTGTGTGCAGTCGATTATCGGCACATTCGTCCAGCAACCGGAACACCTTAATCTCTTCCTGGCTAAGCGGGGTAAGATGTTCCGGGATGGTGTGCAGATAAAGTCGCTGGTAGAAAGAGCCTAAATCACCGTTTTTGCTTTTGTGCACCAGAGCGGGCACCAAGGTCGCGCCCAGCTGATTGTGATGCTGGATCGTAATGACGATCTTTTCTTCAAAGCCAGGTGGCACTTCGGAACTAGCGGGCATTCTTGCATGCATTTGTTGGGATGATCATCAAAAATACATGTTTAATTGACGTGTTGAGCAATTGTTTTTTAATTGAATGGACACCATGGTTATAAGCTATTGGCAAGACGCTGTTTGCATGGTATTATGCAAAAATCAAACTTTCAACATACGGTTGCGATAAGTCCGTTTGCAAACAAAACACCAGTGGAAAGTATTTTACCCGCATTGCAGCTATCCACCTGCAACATGCTGATTGACTGATTTTTCATTTTTAAATGTACATCGTTATTTGCTAAAATCTGTACATCGTTATTTACTAAAAAATGTACCTTGTAACATACCGTTTACA
>SLEW01000246.1 GCA_007124575.1 Bacteroidales bacterium
TCGACACGATGCTGAGGGCATCAGCATAGAGTGTCATGTCGGTCAGGAGCACCAGCACCTTTTCGTTTTTTTCCACGGCGAAGTATTCGGCAGCCGTCAGCGCCATGTCGGGCACCAGCAGGCGCTCCACCGGCGGATCTTCTGTGGTGTTGATGAAGCCTACGATACGGTCGAGTGCTCCGGCGTTGTCGAATACATTTTTAAAGTAGAGATAGTCGTCGCGGGTGAGTCCCATACCTGCCAGGATGATCTTGTCGGCCTTGGCGCGTAGTGCCACCATCGCCATCACCTGGTTATAGGGTTGGTCGGGGTCGGCGAAGAAAGGGATCTTCTGTCCGGTGACCAGGGCGTTGTTGAGGTCGATACCTGCGATGCCCGTGGGGATAAACTCTGAGGGCTGTTTACGGCGTACCGGATTCACGCTGGGCCCGCCGATCTCTTTCTCATCTCCGAGAATCTCACCACCTTCGATGGGTTCACCGTAGGCATTGAAAAAGCGTCCGGCCAGGTCTTCGCCCACTTTGAGGGTAGGTGCCTTGCCTGCAAAGACCACCTCGGCATTGGTGGCAATTCCCTCGGTGCCTCCGAATATCTGCAGGGTAACCAAATCATCCATGATCTTCACTACCTGGGCCAGGCGTCCATCGACAATAGCCAGCTCGTCATAACCAATACCCTTCGCTCGCAGCGAAACGGTGGCCTTGGTCAGCTGAAACAGCTTGGTGTATACGCGTTGAAATGCTTTAGTCTCTTTTTCCATTGCTATAATCTGTTTTCCAGGTTTATGATGAAGCCTTCTCTTCTTCTTTCTTTTCTTCTTTCTTATCGGCCGTTTCCTGTTCTTTCAAAATATTATTGAATTCTTTCTCATTCTTTTTGAACTCATCCGATTCAAAATCAGAGAAGTTCATCTGCTTAAGGACGTTGATGACACGCTTAAAATAGGGCCCTACCTCTTCAAAGTTTTCGAAATGGAAGTCCATATCGGCCACCATAAGGCTTTTTTGCAGCATGTAGTTCTGCCGTTCAAGTGAGGAGGAGGCATCGACCGCATCGAATGCATCCTGCTGCAGGATGGCGAAGTCAATTAGTTCTGATTTCCAGTATCGGATATGATAATCGACAGGTACGCCATCGTCACCGAGGATGTTAATCTGTTCGTAGCTCTCCTTACCTCTGAGCAGGATGTCTTTTGCCTTGAATACATTGGCTGTCCAGTTTTCATCAATATTATTATTGAGATATTCTGCAATCTCGGGATATTCAAGGTATTTTGAATAGCTTTCAATGGGATCGATTGCCGGGTACCTTTTGCTGTCGGCGCGTGCCTGGGAGAGTGCATAGAAGCAACGGGCCACTTTTTTGGTGGACTCGGTTACGGGCTCTTTCAGGTTACCACCTGCAGGGGATACGGTACCGATGAAGGTAATGGAGCCTGTCTTGTCGTTGGGCAGATAAACATATCCGGCACGTGCGTAAAAGTTTGCGATGATGGCTGAGAGGTCCATGGGGAATCCGTCGGGTCCGGGGAGTTCCTCCATACGGTTCGACATCTCACGCAGTGCCTGTGCCCAGCGTGATGTGGAGTCGGCCAGCAGTAACACTTTCATTCCCATGGCGCGGTAATATTCGGCGATGGTCATGGCCGTATAAACGGAAGCTTCACGTGCTGCTACGGGCATGTTGGAGGTGTTGGCGATGATGGTGGTACGTTCCATCAGCTTCCTTCCGCTGCGCGGGTCGTCGAGTTCGGGAAACTCGGTGAAGATCTCCACTACCTCGTTGGCGCGTTCACCGCAGGCGGCGATGACTACCAGGTCGGCTTCGGCGTTCTTGGAAAGGTTGTGCTGGAGCACCGTCTTCCCTGATCCGAAAGGACCCGGGATAAAGCCGGTCCCCCCCTCGGCGATGGGGTTCAGGGTATCCATTACACGGATACCTGTTTCCAGGATCCTGAAAGGCCTTGGCTTGTCCTTATATGCTTTGATGGGGACCTTTACCGGCCACTTTTGTACCATAGTCACCTTGTGTTCCTTCCCCTCCTTGTCGGTAAGCACCGCGATGGTCTCTTTCGGGGTGTACTCTCCGTCCTTGTTGATGCTTTTTACTGTATACTCCCCTTTGAAGCTGAAAGGGACCATGATTTTATGGGGGATCCAGTTTTCTTTGACTTCTCCGAGCCAGGATCCGGCCACCACCTTGTCGCCTTCTTTTGAGAGTTTCTTGAATTCATACTTCTGATCCATCTCCAGGGGGTGCGTATATTCGCCCCTGCTCAGGAATACGCCTTCCATCTTGTGAAGGTCATTCTGGAGACCGTCGAAGTTCTTGGACAGGATGCCCGGGCCCAGGGTGACTTCAAGCATGTGTCCCATAAACTCTACTTCGGTGCCTACCTTAAGGCCACGGGTGCTTTCAAACACCTGGATGTAGGATTTGTTTCCAACTACTTTGATGACCTCTGCCATCAGGCGCGTATCGCCATGCTTAATATAGCAGATCTCGTTCTGCGCAGTGGTGCCCTGGGTTTCAACAATGACGAGGTTGGCAATAATGCCGGTTACATTCCCAATTGTATTCATATATATGCTATTTTTCAGTAAATGTTTCGGGTAACTCGTAACTGTCCTGCAACTCTTGCAGCAGCTTCTTAAACAGCTCATTGCTGTGATCTTTATCGATGCTTAGCCAGCGTTCGATCATGCCCAGCTTGATCAAAAAGGCCAGGATCCTTTCGATGGTGAAATAGTGAAAGAAGATGGCCTCATCAAGGTATTTCCATTTCAGGTCGTCTATGGCCATTTCCCTTTCTTTTACGTCTTCCTTGCGTGAAATGGCGGTAAGCTCTTCCATGTAATCTATTTCATTGCCCAGACCAAAATCGCGCGCATGACTTTTGCGAACAGCTTCTGCTGTCTCGCCCGTGCCGATGATCTGGTTTTCATAAGGCACCTTGTACTTCCTGGCATTGAGTGCCACCAGGATGTTGTTCACATTAAGTTCAAACTGAAGCCAGTCGCGGAGGAACTCGTTTTTTTCGTCCGGGATCACTTCATCATAGAACATGGTGGTGAGCTCATTTTCGGGACTCATATCCGGGTAAAACGGGTCCTTATTCTTGTAAGCGGCAATGAAGCGCATCATGTATTCGGGCAGGTCAGAGGGCTCTTTGATGTTTTCTTCCAGCCTCTCGCGCGAATAATTCCCCTTTTCATTAAACTCCTTGTCATTCTTTAAGAGGAGATTAAGCAGGTTTTCGTTGTCAAACGGCAAGAAAAGCTTTTCCACCAGGACATAATCCCGGGGATGAAGTTCGTTGCGCAACTCCTCTTTCAACGCGAACTGATCCTGCACCAGCTTGTGGATGTCAAGCGTGATATCCTGCAGTCCAGCAACCAGATAATGATAATTTCGCTTCACGTGAATCGTTTTAAATGACAAAATGACAAAATGACAAAAGGTCTAAAAGTCCGGGTTTGCTATTGTCCTATGGTAATTTCAATCTCAACCTTAACCTCAACCTTAATCTTCTTTTCTTCTTACTGCTTACTACCTACTGCCTACTTCTTACTTCCCCCTTCACCAAAAAGCATCTCAATCAGCCTGGGGCGGAGATATAACTTAAAGAAATGGTCAAAATCTTCATCGGAGAATGACACCAGGTAACTGCCATCTTTTGGGCCAATTTTGAAGCCACCCTTGATCTTCTCATTGAAATCTACTTCCAGTCCTTTGTTAAGAAGGTCTTTAGCTTTATCCTTGAAATAGGATTCAAACTCTTTTTGCTTCTTTTCCGGGAGGAGCACCTTCAGATCAACTATGTCATCACTTTTGGGATTCCAGTTTTTTACCACGGTCTGAATGATGTCTTTGGTAAATTCAGCTTCTTTGAATGCTTTTTTCGTTTCAGGTTCGATAGCTTTAGCCTGGATGAGTTTTGTAATTTCCTGCTTCAGGTCGGAAATTGCCTGGCGGGAAGACAGCTGAAGCTCATTCATGGTGTTTTTTTTCAGGTCTTCAGCCTCTTTTTCGGCTTTTTCTTTTTTGCTTTCAGCCTCTTTTTTAGCCTTATCAATAATCTTTTTGGCTTCCTCTTTGGCATCCGATGTGATCTTTTCAGCCTCTTTGTTGGCCTTATCTACACCTTCCTTGTAAATTTTATCGGTCAGCTCCTGAAGTTTTTTCTGCATGGCTGTATGGTTTTAAGTAAATATTAGCTGTTTTGAATGCTTGCAAATTTAGAAAAAAATGCTTTGCCATGATCATTTATGCCATTTTTATTGCCTGAAAATTAGCGTTTAAAGATCATTGACAAGGTGTTAGAGTTGTGATCTCGATTAACAGGGTACAAAGCTAATATAAATTTATCTTGTTACAAAATTCACAACTCTAAAATTTATCAAAAACTGCGTTGTTGACGACGGGCATTTATGCTGATTTCACTATTCATTGGAGCGTTGCGCGATCAAAATATTAATTGATATACCGTTTTGTTTTTATGTCCTGTTTTGCGGAACAGGTTAAGCCCAATACCTTTTTTTAAGTCTCTGCTTGCTGTTGCAGACGAAATGTCTTTGAATACGTTCATGTAGTCTTTTCTTGTAAATTCTTCTTTTCCGAGGGATGCGAAATAATTCAATCTATCGGTATCCTTTAGCGTTCTGTTGTTGAAACGCAAGAGGTCATTTAATGATTTGTCAATCACATCAAGCATATACTCGATAAACAAAGTCGACGCTCCGGCTTTATCACTTTGTGCAAGGGCATCATAATAATCCTGTGGTGTTTGACTTATTAAGTTTTCAAATGGTAAAAATTCGAAAACTGGATATTCCTTCATTAAGATCACGGTTTGCCATAATCTTCCCATTCTGCCATTGCCGTCCATGAATGGGTGTATGAATTCCATTTCATAGTGGAAAACACAACTTTTGATTAAAGTCAGTTCATCTTCCTTCTTCAAATAAGCAAATAAGTCATTCATCAGACTCGGGACTTGCTGAGCCGGCGGGGGAATATGCGCCGCTTTTGAACCCTGAAAAACGCCAACTCCCTGCCTTCTGTATTTCCCGGAAGTGTTAATCAGTCCGTCCATTAACTGCTTGTGCGCCCGGAGAAATGACTTTGAGGACAAGGGGTCAAATGCTGTCAGTGAGTCATAGACTTTTATTGCGTTTAAAACTTCCAATACATCCTTTTTGGGCCCAATTATCTTTTTGTTCTCAATTATTGCGGTAACTTGTTCCCGTGTTAAGGTGTTTCCTTCAATTTGTAATGAAGAGTGAATGGTTTTAATTTTATTCTTTTTACGCAATTGAGGCGAAGGCCTGTCAATGAGAATTGCACTTATTTTTCCTATTTGCTCTGAAATAGAAGTTATTAACTTAAGTGTTCTTGACGTGATGACGTAGGGTGGCTTCATATGATACTATCATTTGATATTATCAAAGATACGGTTTATATTTGAATGGTCAGCGCACTTGACCCGGGATCTCAAAGGTTATTCTGCAGAAGGCGTTGATTTCTTTGCACGGAGGTGGAATAAGGTGTACATCACCGGGATGAGCACCAGGGTGATCAGCGTGGAGATCAGCAGGCCACCGATGATGGTGATCCCCAGGGGGCTCCACATCTCCGCACCCATTCCGCTGCTCAGCGCCATGGGCACCATACCCAGCATGGTGGTGAA
>SLEW01000254.1 GCA_007124575.1 Bacteroidales bacterium
CGCAGTCTGCGTATCCCGGCCTCCGAGGCGGCAAAGATCAAGAACGTTCGCTTTGTGGTTGCTGGTGGCAGCGTAGGCGGCCTGACCGTGGCAGCCCGGTTGCTGCGGGCCATGCCCGAGGCGAATGTCACCGTGATCGAGCCCAATGCGGAGCACCATTACCAGCCCGGTTACACTTTGGTCGGTGCCGGCGTGTACAAGCCGGAAGAGGCGAAATGGAGGCAACAGGATTTGATGCAATCTTCCATGAAGTGGGTGCATGATGCCGTGGCGCATTTCGAACCCGACCGGAACAGGGTGATTACCAGGGGCGGTGATGCGGTGGAATACGATTACCTGGTCGTTGGCCTGGGCATACAGATGAATCCCAACTCGGTGGAGAATTTCCACGAGGCTCTGGCGTCGAATCATGTCGCTACCATTTATGACCTGGATCAGAGCATCAAATACAACAAGCTGATGCAGGATTTCCGGGGCGGACAGCTGGTAGGCACTTATCCGCGCGGTTATGTGAAGTGCGGGGGAGCGCCCCAGAAGATCACCTGGCTCAGTGAGGATTACTGGCGTTCGGCGGGTATACGCGACAAGGTCGAAGTTGACTTTTACACCCAGCGGCATACACTTTTCCCGCCGGTGCCAGATGTGGACAATGCTGTGAAGCCACTTATTGAGGCGCGCGGCATCAACAACCACTACAATCACACCATCAAAGCAATTGATGTTGGCGGGCGTGTGGCCATCTTCGAGGAGGAGCTTGGTGATGGCAGCATGCGCGAGGTACGCAAGCCTTATGACCTGTTGCACCTCGTTCCCGGGTTCCGCACGCCGCAGCCTGTGCGTGAAGGACCTTTGACCCGCGAAGGCATTGGCGGCCAGCTGTCTGTCGACCCTGAGACCCTGCAGCATACGCACTATCCCAACATCTTTGGCATTGGCGACGGCGCCGCAACGGGCGCGGCAAAGACCGCGGCCACGATCCGCAAGCAGGCTCCCGTGGTGGTGGCCAACATGCTCGACCTGGCCCTCGACAGGGAGCCGGTGGCCAAATACGACGGCACCTCCGGCTGTCCGCTGCTCACCCGCTACGGCCGCTGCATGATGTTCGAATTCGACTACGAAGGCAACCTGGTCAACGAGTGGATCTACAACTCCACCAAAGAGACCTGGATCTGGTGGCAGTTTAAGGTGCACGGACTGAAGCGGCTCTACCGGCACGTCATGCTGAAAGGCTACGTGTAAATCCAGCTGAAACCATTATTTTTGCATGAGCAAACTTCGGCCGGTATGGTGCGTGGCAGCATACCGGCTCTCATTAATCTGTATTTTGGGATGCAAACGATCAGAAAGTGGTTTACACACAAGCGGCTGATGCGCGATCGCATCACTTACCTGGCCATCTTTGCCCTGATCATGATCCCATTATACACCTACCTTTTTGCCACCCGGGTCTCGCCGTTTGAATATACCTTAAGCATGATCGGCAATAAGCTGGGCTACCGTCTCAACTTCATCATCTGGGGCGTGGTCACGGGATTGCTCATTACCTTTTACGTGATCCGGCTATATGTACTTAGGTCTTTCCATAACCGCCGGGCCCGCCGCCTGCTGATCTGGTCGCTGATCTTCCTGGTCCTCACCGTGGCCATCCCTGCCATGGAACACCTTCCCATCCTGAAACGACTGCATGCCGTGGCTGCCATCGCATTCGGCCTGAGCCTTACCTCCTCCCTCTACCTTTTCATCCGCCACCTGGAATACGAAAACAAAAAAGTCAGCGTACGGTCGTTATGGATGCTCTATGTGGTGGTGGGTGGTTCTGTCTTCCTCTTCTTTCTCTTTGGGAACACAGGGATCTTCGAGATCTTTTTCTTTTTTTCCCTGGCCATCTTCCTGGGCTTGCTTAACCGCTGGCTGCGCCGGTATCAGATGCAGGAAGACGCCCTGAGGCGCGAATACCGGTAACCCCCTTTTCCCTTAATAACCGGCCCTACGACGCTTTTTGTCGCACCCGTGATCCTATCTTGCTGATAAATTGTGCACGAAAGATAAATTCATTATCTTTCTAACATGGAAAAGATGAGAAAGTCCACATTTAGCGAGTTCATTAAGAAACACGGATTGCAGGAAAACGATGCCCTGATCCGGGTCACCTTGCAGGATGGCAGCAGCTATGAGGCCGTATGGGTCGCCGGACTGCCTGAACTCCATCCTTCCGTCGACGGGCGTTTTAAGGGCATCATCGGTGACGAGCCCCTGGTGTTTTATCTTTTTGATGAAGCGCGTTTCAAGGTATGGTACAGCTCGGAGGTCAGGAACCTGGAGCTCTTACGGGAGGATTACCTCCAGCCGGATGGCCGGGAGTTTTTGCATAAGATGCGTGTGGAGGTGGATGCCGCCAGCGATGTGGGTAAGGCCCGTGAGCGTATCGAAGACTGCCTGCTGATGCACGAAACCGTCTTTATGGATGATCACCGCCAGGACGTGTACCAGGAAGAAGAGGTGCTGGTATTTGCCGTGGCTGACGGCATGGGCGGTCATCCGGCCGGAGATGTGGCCAGCAAGACGGTGCTGGCGAGCCTTCGCGACTACGTCGGAGAGTTATCTGCAGAGCTGGAGGGCGATGCGGTAGCAGATTCCCTGAAGGCCTGGTTTCAGGAAGCCCACACGCAGCTTCAGTCCATCGGCGTGGAAGATCCCAACAAGAAAGGCCTGGGCACCACGCTGTGCGGTCTGCTCATCCATCGCGACCGCCTGTTTCGCTTCCACGCGGGCGACAGCCGCTTGTACCACATCCGCAATGGCAGGATGCGGCAGCTGACCATCGACCACCGGAGTACCGGCGATAGCCACGCTTTTGCCATTCCCGGAGCGCTGACCAACTGCCTCGGCCCCTGCAGTCAACCTTACCTGGAGGTGGAGGAGATCACCGATGTGCAGCTGCATGACCGCTTCCTCCTCTGCACCGACGGCCTGAGCGACATGCTCAGCAACCAGGAAATAGAGACGGAACAACGCAAGAACGATGTCCCGCGTCTGGTGAAGCGCGCCAACCGCGCCGGCGGTCACGACAACATCACGGTGATGACAATTGACATTAGCACATTGGCACATTAATCAATTAATTACCATGGCATTTTACTTACGCAAGCACTTCAACAGCGGTCCATTGCGGCTGAATCTTTCGAAGGGTGGTTTGGGCCTTTCGGGAGGCATCAAGGGCGCCCGTGTCGGCTTGAGTCGGCGGGGAGCCTATGTCCACGGTGGGCGGCAGGGCCTGTATTACCGGAAATACGCCAAAAAGGGCAGGGGAGGGCAGCGCCCGGCCGGTCGCGGCGAAGAGGTACGTTATTTTGTTGATACCGGACTGACTTACCGGAAAAGCTCCGGGGAGGCAGCACCTCAGGAGGTTGGTGCCCCGGCATTGCCCGACAAGGGCAGCCTGATGACCCCCTTGGTGTTACTTGGCGTGCTGATGATCCTGGTGTGGGTTTATAACAACCACTGGGTGTTCGTGCTTCCTGCGGTGATCTTCTTTGCCGGTGCTTACCTTGACAAGCAGAAGCACGAGAAGTACCGGCAGGAGGCGAGGAAGCTGTTCCGGGCGATCGATGGCGGCCTGGAGGAGAAACAGGATGTGCCGGCCCTCCTGGAGAGGCATCAGCAGGCCAGCCTCCCTGTCGCCTATCGCCGCTGGCTCGACCACCAGGTGATGGCCCTGTTCCTGGATGCCTATTTCGAAGACCCGGACTACATCCTGCCTGAGGAGCTCCGGCAGCTGGAAGCCCGGGTGGGGGTGCCCCGCAACGACCGGGAGCAGATGAAGGCGGAGGCTTTTGGCAGCTTCCTGGATGCCGTGATGGAGGACCACGTGATCAGCCGGGAAGAGGAGGAGCAGCTACGTCGCCTGCAGGAAGACCTTGCCATCGACGATGCCCGTATCGCCCGGGAGCTGGAGCTTATCGACCGGATGTGCCGGTTTCGCGAGGCGATGGAGGCGCCGATGGAGCCCGTGGATGTCGACATCCGGCTCAAAAGCAATGAGGTCTGCTGCCATCACACCAGGGGCCGTCTGCTCAGGGAGAAGATCATGCGCTCGTACCAGCGCCAGGGCGTGCGCTACAAGGAGATCGGCTACGACACCGACATGGAGGGCGACATCTACCTCTGCGACAAGCGCCTGCTCATCGTCGACAGCGGCAGCCGGTCGTACCGCCTCAACCGCGTGCTCGACGTCACCCTCTCCGTGGAAGACCACACCGTGCAGCTCACCCTCGACGGCAGGAAGAGCCCGCTGATCTTCACCATGGAAGACATCGGCGTGTTTGCCGGGAAGCTGGAGAAGGTGCTGGAGTGAAACTGGTTGTGGCAACGGATGCCCAAAGCACCAAGTGCGCGCTGTAGACTTTTTTCCACACCATTACAGACATGCAAAGACTACAGAAAAATCTTAGAAATTTGATTATTAGTGTGATATGACTTCAAACACACGGGTTTGTGATCAGAACATGATTTGGTATGATTTTTTCCTCTGTATGGGCAACAAATTATTCATCAACCAAAAATAGGAGGAATGTATTATGATTGTTAAGATAATTGAAGTAATTGGCGTATCAGACAAAGGATTCACCGAAGCCACGGAAAATGCAGTTAACGAAGCTGCAAAAACGGTTAAAAACATTAAGTCCATTTATATCAAGCATATGAATGCGAATGTGGAGAACAACAAAATTGTTTCCTATGCCGTAAACGCGAAAATTTCCTTTGAGATAGACAAGTAGCGGCTTACCAGGGTTACCCTTTTCATTTCTCTTCATAGGAATGCGTTTTTCTTTGTAAAAAAAGGAAAACGGCAAGGGATTTTAGCCATATATGGCAAAACAGACCAGCGATATTTATTGCCGGTCTGTTTTTTTTGGTACTCGGGTCTTTCCCTGCGATCAACGCGTCAATGAAGCATCTGCCATTCTGGAAAAGCATGTTTTGGGATACAAATTGAGCAACCGGTTAAAAAATCCATAGCTTTGTATGGAAGAGGGTTGATAAGGTATCCATATAGCATAATTATATACAAAAACAGTATTCAGACATGTCAAAACACGGCACCATCAGGCGTTACGGGCTTATCATTGAGATGACGAGCCGCAATTTTTACCCTTCCTTTCGCAGGATACAGGAAGTTCTGTTCGATCAGGGGTTTGAGGTTTCTGACCGCACCATTCAGCGGGACATCGAGCAGATACGTTATGATTTCGGCATTGAAATTGCCTATGACCACCTGCGCAGTGGCTATTTCATTGACCGGGAGAAAAGCCTCGACATTGAGAAATTCCTTCGTTTCCTTGAGATTGTCAATACGGCGGAGCTGCTCACGGAAAGCTTGAAGGAGAGCAAGGATGCGCTGGAATACATCGATTTTGAATCGCAGGGCGAGATGCGTGGCAGTGAGCACCTCAAGCCCATTCTTTTCGCCATTCGCAACCGGCGCATCATCACCTTTTCCCACGAAAAATACCAGTCGAGCGAAATCCGGAAACATGCGCTCAAACCCTATTTTTTGAAGGAATACCGCAACCGGTGGTATGTGGCCGGGTTGAAGCAGCCCAACGACGACTTCAGGATCTACGGCATAGACAGGATTCACGACCTGGTGGTCAGCGACAGGGTCTTTGAG
>SLEW01000111.1 GCA_007124575.1 Bacteroidales bacterium
GATGCCGCGGATGCTTCGCAACCCAAAATGTATTCTTCCAACAAAGAAAAAAATCCTGCAAAGAACAACCACATTCTTGTTTAAACCAATGAATATCAATCAATTAGCACATTAGCACATTAGCACATTAGCAAATTAGCGAATTAGCAAATTAGCGAATTAGCACATTAAAAGGCCATACTGACAAAACAAACCGTTCAGCATGGGGGCCGGCATCACTCCGAATCAAAAAGCTTCAGCTGGTTTTCCGTTACATAGGAAGGAGGTGGCGAGTCATTACGATAGCGCTCCACGTGGGTGTTTACCAAAGATTTCATAAAACGCACCGGCGTCACGTTATTCGTTTTGCAGTAGCTCTCAAGTGCTTTTTTCTGCCCCACCGTGAGCTTAAAACTCACAGGCTTGTATTTAATACCTTGTCTGCGTTTTCGCCTGGAACGGGGTTTCTTTGTGCTATTTGTTGCCATGGCTAGTTATTTTGATGTTCCCGAATGAGATAAACACATACCGGGAAGTGGTCGCTATAGCCTCCGAGGTAAACA
This sequence comes from Bacteroidales bacterium, assembly GCA_007124575.1. Taxonomy (GTDB): domain Bacteria; phylum Bacteroidota; class Bacteroidia; order Bacteroidales; family UBA7960; genus PUPG01. Next base: position 543 of record SLEW01000111.1, read on the forward strand.
CCTCCCCCGAAAGTCCGGAAAGGGTATCCTTTGAACCGCCCGGAAGGTTGACGCAGGAAAGGGCGGTTAAACACTTCGGCGCGGAGATAGGTGAAATCGCTGTAATCATCATTGAGCAGCGACGGGGTGATGAGAATCTGGTCAAACAGACTCCAGGCATCGCGCCAGGCATTGGTACCGATACCCTGCCTGAAAAAAGATTCATAGGGGTTGTAGAGCTCATCTTCCTGCAAATCTTCCTTGTCCCCTCTGGAGCTAAGGTGCTTGCGAATACTGATATCGTTAGGATTATCATTGAAGTCGCCCATCATAAAAACTTTGGCGCCGGGTTCAGCTTCCTGTATGGAATCGATAATATTTCGTGCAATATCAGCTTTGGCAATCCGCAGGGGACGGCTCCTGGCTTCCCCTCCAACCCTGCTGGGCCAATGCGCCACGATAAAATGCATGCGCTCCCCCAGCAAATAACCGGTGAGCAAAAGTTGATCACGGGTTTTAAAGTCAGGCCTGTCTTCTATTATGGTAGGATAAGCTTTATGACTATCATATTCAAAATAGGTGGGATTGTAGAGGAACGCTACATCCATACCTCGTCTGTCCGGACCTTCTTCGTGCACTACCTGGTAGTTACGATCACGAATACGCTCCTGTGCGGCGAGATCCTCCAGCACAGTCTCGTTTTCGACCTCTGCCAGACCAAGTATAGCTGTACCGTCAGGGTTTTTCTCCTGTCCAAGCATGTCAATTACCTTAGCCAGGTTTTCCAGCTTCTCAAAATACCGTTCCGTATTCCATCGATTGGCCCCATCCGGTGTCCAGTCATCATCACGGATATCCGGGTCATTAATGGTGTCAAAAAGGTTTTCCACATTATAAAATCCTATTGGTACAGCGATAAATTCACGCACATCATCATTAGCACGCACTTCCTGCAAAGGAAAACATAAAGCAAATATCGCCGCAGCAAAAAGTAACACAAAACAAAAATCTCTTTTACCCATAACAAGTTCTCTGATAAATGTTTAATTTTGACAATCAAAAATAGTCATTTTACGGGAATAATTCCATTCAACGAAAAATATTTGGAATCATCTCCAGAAAATAAAATTAAAACCATATGAAAAAACATGTTTTGCTGACCCTGTCTTTTTTGTTTGCCATTTTTTTGGCCGGGCACGCACAGTACTTGCCGGATGAAGAGGCCGACACCCTGGACGTTGATGACCGCGAAGACCGCGACATTCCCATCATGACAATTTCGATTGATGACATTGAGGGCGAAGAGGAGTCACACGACATTTCCAGCCTCCTTCAGGGGTCCCGCGACATCTATGTCAATACAGCCGGATTCAATTTTGGTTCCGCCCGTTACCGCATCCGGGGCTATGACTCGGAAAACACCACCGTGATGATTAACAGCATCCCTGTCAACGATCCGGAAACCGGACGGGCCTTCTATTCTGTTTGGGGTGGACTGAATGACGTGACGCGTCAGACTGAGCCTTTAAACGGTTTGGGTCCACACCGACAAGCCTTTGGTGGTGTGGGCGGTGCCACCAACATCGTAACGCGTGCGTCTGAATTCGGTCCAAACACACGCACCACCTATTCCAACGCCAACCGCTCATACAACCACCGGATGATGTTTACACACAGTACCGGCATGCAGGACAATGGCTGGGCCTTCACCATCAGCGGCTCCCGCCGCTCAGCCGAAGAGGGGTATGCGCCAGGCACCTTTTATGACGCCTGGGGTTATTTCCTGTCAACCGAACGGGAGATCAACGACCAGCATAGCCTTGGCCTGATCGCCTTCGGCGCACCCTCACGCACCGGAAGGCCGGGAGTGGCTGTCCAGGAAGCCTATGACCTCACCGGGACAAACTACTACAACCCCAACTGGGGCTACCAGGACGGCGAAAAACGCAACGCCAGGGTAAACCATTACCACAATCCGTGGGTGTTCTTATCCCACTATTATACCCCTTCAGAAGACACGGAAATTGCCACCACGGCAGCATATAGCTTCGGACGAGGAGGCTCCACGGCCCTCAACTGGTACGACAGCCACCGCTCGTATGACCATCCCGACTACAACCTGGCGGGAGACCCCAGGCCGGACTACTACCGCTGGCTGCCCAGCTGGCACCAGAACGACCCCGAAATGTACGGTCTGCTCACAAACCTGTGGCAGGAAGGTGAGATCAGCCAGATCGACTGGGACTGGTTCTATAATGCCAACAGCAGGAACCTGTTTACCGTCAGGGACGTAGACGGCATTGAAGGCAATGACGTAACCGGATACCGTTCAAAATATATCGTGGAAGAAAGAAGAAACGACCGTACACAGTTGGTCTTCAGCAGCAATATAGAACACATTGTGGACCCACGGCACACGTTGTCGGGCGGGATCAATGTCGCGCTTTCGGAAACCCACCAGTTCAAAACCGTGGACGACCTGCTTGGCGGCGATTTCTTCTACGACATCGACCAGTTTGCCGAGCGGGATTTTGACGACCCGCAGATGGCACAACCCGACATCAATAACCCCAACCGCATCGTAGAAGAAGGCGATGTGTTCGGATACGATTTTACCGGCAACATCAACAACTATTCGATGTTTGCGCAAAGCGAATGGATTCTGCCCTCCTGGGACTTTTACGTTACCGGTGAGCTATCCCATACCACATTCTGGCGCACCGGGCATATGAAAAATGCCCGCTTCCCGGATAACTCCTACGGCGATAGCGAAAAACAAAACTTCACCAACTTCGGCCTCAAAGGCGGTGCCACCTGGAAGATCACCGGCCGCCACTATGTGGATGCCAATGCCGCCTACATGACCCGGGCACCCTACTTCCGAAATGCCTACATTTCTTCTCGGGTACGTGACCATGTCATCGAAGGCCTCGACAGCGAGACGATCTTCTCCGGCGATATGAGCTACATCGTGCGCACGCCCTTCATCAAATCCCGGCTGACACTGTTCTATACTGAATTCCAGGATCAAACCTGGTCAAGGAGCTTTTACCACGATGAGATGCGCACCTTCGTAAACTATATTATGACCGACGTGGACAAGCAGCATATGGGGGCTGAGCTGGGCATCGACCTGGCACTTACCTCCACCCTTTCGGGTTACATCGTGGCCGGTACCGGCAACTACATCTACAACTCCAACCCGGAAGTAACCATTGCCAGGGACAACGACTTTGAAGTAATCGCCGATGGCCGCAAGGTTTACCTGGAAAACTACAAGGTGGGCGGCATGACCCATACCGCCGGCTCCGTCGGATTGCGCTACGACAGCCCCAACTATTGGTTTGCAGGTGTCAACGCCAACTTCTTCGACGACATCTACATCGACATCAACCCCGACAGGCGCACGGAAGAGGCCGTCGAAGGCCTCGTACACACCGACCCCCAATGGGATCAGCTGCTGGGCCAGGAACAAATGGACCACAACTTCACCTTTGACGCCTTCTTTGGCATTTCATGGAGAATACAGCGCCAGTATTTCATCAACTTCAACGTCAGCGTATCCAACATCACCGATGTACAGGACTTCCGGATTGGCGGCTTTGAACAACTACGCTACGACTCACAAAGACCGGAACAGTTTGATTCAAAATATTTCTACCTCTACGGAAGGAACTATTTCGCCAACCTGGTATTCCGCTTTTAATCCCATTTAGCATAAAAAGTATCATCATAAAAAAGTCAATCACATGATCAAGTATATAAAAAGAATACTCTTCCTTGCACCGCTTTTCGCTGGTCTGATCTGGATGCAGGGCTGCATACACGATGATTTTGACGAGCCGGAAATGGAAAACATTCCGGTGGGCACGGTAATGACCCTTGCCGAACTCAGAGCAATGGAAACCCCACACACCTTTGAGGGCGATTATTCCGTTTACGGCACGGTGACCATGGACGACAAATCAGGCAACATCTACCGCAGTGCCTTTGTCCAGGATGAAGAAGCCGCCATCAACCTGAGGTTACAGGCGCCTGGCGGGATATACGAAGGCGATTCGGTAAGGATCTACCTGAGGCACACAGAGCTGAGTACCTACCAGGGCATGCTTCAACTCGACAACGTAAATGTGGATCAACACATCATCAAACAAGAAACAGATATCATTGTAGAGCCCACTCCTGTCAGCATTGGCGATATCAGCAGCGACATGCAGGCACACCTTGTTGAACTGCAGGATGTCCAGTTTATTGAAGAGCATGTAGGCCTTCCTTTTGCTGATGAAGATGAACTCCTGGCCCTTAACCGCACGCTGGAAGACTGCCACGGCGACACCATCATCGTGCGCACCAGCGGTTATGCCAACTTTGCCAGTGAACTTACCCCGGAGGGCAACGGCACCCTGATCGCCGTGGTAACCGAACACCGCGGCACGATGCAGCTCTACATCCGCCATTTTCACGAGGTCAAACTGGATGGAGAACGCTGTGACCCGGATGATGACGACAATGGCGAAGACCCGGATGCCGTCACATCAATAGATGAAGACTTCCAGGGATATGATAATTATGATGAGATCACCGCAAACGGATGGTCTTCCATTGCAGAAGTGGGTGAAAGAAGCTGGATATGCAGGACTTTCGAAAACGACCATTTTGCCCAGGCCACAGCCTTTAATTCAAATGATGATCACAACATCATGTGGATGATCACGCCTGCCGTTGACCTGGATGCCAGTGCAGCGCCCGTGCTGGAGTTCCTGTCTGCACAAGCACACTACAGCCACGACGGATTTAGCTTGCATATCGCCACAGACTTCGACGGACAGGATGTGCAGCAAGCCAACTGGGAAGAATTACCTGCCACGCTGGCCGGCAGCGGCGATGGCCAATATGACTGGGTCAACTCCGGCATCATCGACCTGAGCGGTTACTCCGGTATCGTGCACATTGCCTGGCGCTATGAGGGCAGTGAACCAGCCGGAGAAACCGGAACATTCCGGGTAAACAATGTTCAGCTTTATGACAACGAGTAAATGCGTTACCATTAAAGCCCCAATGAAAAATACTAACGCACAGCAGAATAATGATTGCGCACCCTGCATTGGAATTTGGAAGACTGTGGAGCTTTAACGCTGACTCTCTTGC
>SLEW01000277.1 GCA_007124575.1 Bacteroidales bacterium
GGCAACGGACCTCTCCCCGAAACAGTGCCCTACGTGGATCAGTTGAGGGAAAACTACTATCGTACGGTACAACTTTCTTTGTCCATCCCCATTTTCAATGGTCTGCAGACAAGAAACAGGGTACAGCATGCCCGCATCGACCTTGACAGATCGCGCATCCAATACGAGCAAAGCAAAAACCAACTTACGCAGATCATCTATGAAGCCTATTCAGATGCGCTGGGGGCATGGAAAAATTATGAGAGCAACACCAGGGTATTGGAGGCAGCCCGCGAATCTTATCAATATGCCGAAGAGAGTTTTAGCCTGGGAGTCAGCAGCACACTGGAGTACAATGAGGCCAAAGCCAGGCTTAACAGGGCGGAGATCAATGCCCTGCAGGCCATGTATGAGTTTGTCTTCATGGTAAAAATCCTCGAATTTTACCAGGGGGAAGGCTTTGTGATTGGTTAACCATGCTTAAGGAAATAGTTGACTTCCCTGAGAAACTGTTCGGGTTGTTCAGCATGGAGCCAGTGGCTTGCACCGCTGATTGTCTTTATCTTAACCTGCGGAAACATTTCTTCGATACGGGGAACGTCCTCATCCGGTACATAGTCTGATGCTTCTCCACGCAGGAAAAGCACCGGTTTATCAAAATCCTCATCTGCTTCTACCGGTCTGAATATCTCTTCCAGGTTATTCCTGATCGCGTCGAAATTGATTCTCCATCCCAGGCTTGCACGGTCTTTCCAGTAAAGGTTTTTTTGCAGAAACTGCCTGAGGCGTGGATTGGAGATCACCTCTTTCATGTGCTCCATCACGTCGCGCCGGCTGGAAAAGCGCGACAGGTCTATGTCGATAAGCCGGTCGATGATGGTCACATGCGTGCTTCCGTGCGTGCTTGCCGACGGGCTGATGTCAGCTACTATAAGTTTCTGAACACGCTCGGGATAATCAAATGAAAACTGCATGGCCGTTTTGCCACCCATGGAATGTCCCAGCAAGGCGATCTTTTCTAATTCCCGGGCGTCAAGAAATTCCAACAGGTCATCCACCATGGCTTCATAATTATGTATGTTGCTATGCCCCGACCGGCCATGGTTTCGCTGATCGGGCACAAATACTTCAAAACCCTCTTCGGCAATGCTTTTAGCTATGGTAGCCCAGTTGTCGGACATTCCGAACAAGCCATGCAAGATCACCATAGGCGGTTGTCCGGATTCACCATAGGTTCGGTAATATAATTCCATGATTAAACCATTTTGAGCCAAATAATACTGAGAAGAAAATGTCCGGTGTTTTTTCCACACCGGGTTACATAGATTTATGCCTGACTTTTACCTGCATTTTCCAGGCATCGCTGATAAAGCTGGATGGTGTTTTGCAGTCCATAATATAAGGCATCTGAAATGAGTGCATGGCCAATGGAGACTTCCTGCAGATATGGTACCTTTTCAGCAAACCAGGGCAGATTATGCAGGTCAAGGTCATGACCGGCGTTTATGCCCAGACCCACCTCATGAGCCACTTCCGCCGCTTTCACGAATGGTTCTGCCGCTGCATTTTTGTCGTCAGGGAACTGAGCTGCATAAGGTTCGGTGTAGAGTTCCACCCTGTCGGTGCCCACATCTACCGCCCGCCGTATCATCTCGGGGTCGGTCTCTATAAAGATAGAGGTGCGGATGCCGTGGGCTTTCAGCTCTGACACCACCTCTGTCAGCAACTCCCTGTGCTTTACAGTATCCCATCCCGCATTGCTGGTCAGGGCATTGGGGGGATCCGGCACCAGCGTTACCTGCTCAGGCTTTACCCGGGTTACCAGGTCAAGGAATTTGCGTGAGGGATATCCCTCGATATTGAACTCGGTCTTTACCACAGGGCGCAGATCAAGCACATCCTGGTAGCGGATGTGACGTTCATCCGGTCGTGGATGCACGGTAATGCCATCTGCACCAAATCGTTCGCAATCAACCGCCGCCTGAACCACATCAGGGATGTTGCCACCCCGCGCATTGCGGATCGTAGCTATTTTATTGATATTTACACTTAATCGTACCATGATTCCGTTTTTTTACAAAACTATAAATAAAAATTAAGCCCCGGCAGTATAATGTTAAAGCGTTCTGCGTTCTGCATTTTTTAAAAAATCGTATCTTCACAAAAAAAAAGAGGAGGAGATCATGCGCGCCAAAGACATGCTCAGCAAGATGGTTATGCCATTGAAGCCTTCAGATTCAGGGAGTCTGGCTGTCAGCTGGATGGAAGACATGGGCGTCACCCATTTGCCGGTAGCGGACAAAGATCATTTTTATGGCCTGGTTAAAAACACAGACATTTATAGCCTCCAGGACCTCGACGAAAATATTGGCACACAAAAGTTGCCATTTATGCGTACCTATGTCTACCATGACGTCCACATGTATGATGTACTTCGCCATGCGGCTGCAGAAGACCTGTCACTCGTTCCTGTACTGGACTATCATGATCATTACATGGGATCCATTACAACCCATGAGCTTACCAAAGCCATGGCGAACTTTACCTCGATAAGCCAGCCAGGCGGTATTATCGTGCTTGAGGTTAGCGCACAACAATATGCACTCAGCGAAATAGCCCGGATCATCGAATCCAATGACGCCAAAGTGCTAAGCGCCACTGTGACGTCGGCAGAGAACAGCTCGCTGCTTGAGATAACGCTCAAGATCAGTGTCATGGACCTTTCAAGTGTGATCCAGACACTCAACCGGTACGACTACATTGTAAAAGCTTCCTTCACAGAGGAAAGTCAATACGACAGCCTGCTTAACGAGCGTTACGAGTCACTCATGAAATTCCTCGACACTTAGTAGCTTCATCCATCATGCCGTTTAACAGACTTCTCATATTTCTGCTGATATCAACAACCTTAGCTCATGCGTCTGACCAGAAAATGACGGCTGCTGGTCAATTCTCCGACCTTATAAATGCTGTAAAAACTCCCTCTGCCCCATCTGCCGGTAATATCTCTTCCGTGCCTGCAGCAGAAGATACTATGGTGACATACCATATTCAGGATATCAGTTTTAAGGGCAACATACTCACACGAAACAGGACAATACTGCGTGAGATCCCTTTTGCCGAAGGAGACAGTGTGCCATCAGCAAAGCTGGACTCAAAGGTAAGGGCTGGCAGGTTAAACCTCATGAATACAGGGCTTTTTAACTTCGTTGAGGCAGAAATTTCCCTGGAAGGCACAATGGCAAACATTACATATCATTTTGTGGAGCGCTGGAACATCTGGCCCTTGCCCGTCCTGGAGCTGGAGGGACCAAACCTCAACCAGTGGCTTGACAACCCCTCCTTTTCTGCTTTCAATTACGGCATCAGTCTGAAGGCAGGTAACCTCTCCGGCCTCAACGAGAGGATCAGGCTGGAAGCCAAAGCGGGTAACGTGCAGAGCCTCAACATACAACTGACATCCCCCTTTTTTGGCACAAGTCAGTTTTTTCGCGCAGAACTTCAATATACACTTGACAGGAGCCGCAGCAGAGCATACAATACTGAAGACAACAAACAGCTGGTAGCAAGAGTTCCCGACGAGTTTATTTCAAACGAATATTTGTTTTCAGGCAGCTTGCGCTTCAGGCCTGCATTCTACAATACATACCGTGTGGGATTTTCCTTTCACTACCATAATTATGCAGATACGCTGCTTACCCTGAACCCGCGTTTTGGTCCGGATGGAGAAAGCCGCTTCTCTTTTTTTAGTGCATCGTACTCCTTTAGCCGCGACCGTCGCGACAGAGTTGCATATCCTCTTCATGGGTATCTTATCGAAGCCGGGATAACACGAAAAGGACTGAGTTTCCTTGGGGATAAGGACATGGATATCACCTCACTGCATGGTGAAATCAGGCGGTACACTCATCTCGTGGAGAAATGGTACGGCGCCTGGAGCATCTATGGAAAATGGAATGAAGGAACCACCTTGTCCTATTTTGACCGTGAAGGACTTGGTTTTAACCGCAGCCTGGTAAGAGGGTATGAAGACTATGTGGTAGACGGCCATAAATTCCTGATTTTTAAGTCTAACCTCAAATACAACCTGCTTCCCGAGCAGGCAGGCGAGATCTCCTTTGTTCCGACAGAAAAATTTTCAAAGATTCATTACGCCTTGTACCTGAACATCTTTGCTGATATAGGCATCATAAACGACAGGCACTTTCACAGGGACAGCAACCTTTCCAACCGTTTGCTGGCAGCTACTGGCATAGGACTCGACTTCCACACCTACTACGACATGGTTTTGCGCTCCGAATTATCCTTGAACAGGCACGGTGAAGCAGGTCTTTTTTTCCATTTTGCTGCTCCCATATAATAAAGCAGCACGACCCTATGTCCGCATCGCAATCGTTTGCGCTGAAATATGTGACTCTGTTCGTCTCAAATGTTTGGTAATTAGCACGGCCACCTTTTTCTTTGCAAAAAAAACTTTTATCTTTAACCGATTTTTTTCCGCACAGTAAAAGCAACATTTTTCAGGGTTCACGTGTTAAATACCCTGGCATCCATATTTTAAAAACTGCATTTTTATGAAAACCAGACCGCGATTATCTTTCTGGCAGATCTGGAACATGAGTTTTGGATTCCTTGGGATCCAGTTCGGGTTTGCCCTCCAGAATGCCAATGTCAGCCGGATATTTGAAACCCTTGGAGCGCAGGTGGAGGCCATCCCCATCTTATGGATAGCGGCACCTGTTACCGGTCTAATCGTTCAGCCCATCGTGGGCTACATGAGTGACAACACCTGGACCCGCTTGGGCAGACGAAGGCCGTTTTTCCTTTTCGGTGCCATCGGGGCATCCATTGCCCTGATTCTGCTACCCACGGTACCCTTGCTATGGATCGCGGTAGGGATATTCTGGATACTGGGTGCCAGCATCGACATGTGCATGGAGCCTTTCCGCGCCTTTGTGGGCGACATGCTGCCACCCGATCAGCGAAACAAAGGCTTTGCCATGCAGAGCTTCTTTATCGGCACCGGATCAGTGATTGCATCTATGCTGCCTTGGGCGCTTACCAACCTGGCAGGCGTAGCAAACGTAGCCCCTGAAGGCCAGGTGCCGCCATCGGTACGCATCGCCTTCCTCATTGGAGGCCTCGTATTCTTCTTTGCCGTGCTTGTGACCGTATTGCGCACCAAAGAATATACTCCCGAAAAGCTCAAGGAGTTTGAAGAGCTGGAAAAAGGCAAGGAAAGAGTTGCCAGGGATCATAGGTCAGGAGAGCTCCTCCCCTACACCCGCTTCAGCAAGCCCTCCGTGCTTTGGTTCGTTCTGGGTGCCGTGCTCACCTTCCTGGTATACCGTTACGAATTCATCCGCAGCGACTTGTACATCCTCACTGTGGGCTTCATGCTCTTTGGACTGATACAGTTTATCGCAGGAAAACTCATCAAAAACAACAACACAAACAACGGTTTTGTCACCGTCATCAACGACCTCTTCCGCATGCCCAAAACCATGGGCCAGCTTGCCGTGGTGCAGTTCTTCTCCTGGGTGGGCCTGTTTACCCTGTGGACATTTGGCACGCCGGGAGTTACCAGTCACCATTACGACATGAAGCTTGACCCCACGCACGTTGCCACCCTCGTGGAAATATCCGAACAGATGGA